>JABDGK010000001.1:0-100851 GCA_013286085.1 Gammaproteobacteria bacterium
ATGTTATTACGTGATGCCATCCTTAAAATGCAACCTGGAGATCAACACATTGCTTTTTGTTTGCCGAATTCTCCTGAAATGCTCTGTTGGTTGATTGCCTGTTTTCATTTGGGAGTGCCTGTGACCCCCATTATTTATGAGCAGCCTGCGGAATTCATCGAACAAGTTCTGCAATTAATTCAACCGCGCTATTTTTTAGTGACCACAGAAAAATTTAAAACACTGGCAAAAATAAAAATCCCGGTGGGTTGTCAAGTCAACGTCATTGATGAAACAAGTGAAACTATAGTTGATGCAACAAGACAGCCTGATAATATTCAAGCATCCACGATATCGCCTGATAAGTTAGCAATGATTATTTTTTCTTCTGGCACATCAGGACATATGAAGGGAATCATGCATTCTTATCAAAGTGCTTATGGTTTTATTGATTTGTTATATGAAGTATTAGCTGCAACAGAAAAATTAACGTATTTAGTTGCACAACCGATGGGCCATATTGGCGGCATTGTCACGACGCTTTTAGCACTTTTTAAGAATGGCACAGCCATTTTGTTAGAGAATTTCGAAATCAATCAATATATGCAAATGATGCAACAGTATCAACCTACGCATCTTAATCTGCATACGCCATTATTTTATAGCATTATTAATTATCCTACTATCGATAAAAAATCCTTTAGTCGCGTGATAACGAGTTTTGCCGGCGGTGATGATTTGCCTGCTGATTTGCCTGAGCAATATACCGAAAAAACAGGTGCGCCCATGCAAACGGGATATGGCATGACCGAAACAGGCATTGTTATTCAGAATCGTAATCCGTATGGAAAATATAAAGGTTCTGCAGGAACGAAGTTACATCATTCAGCAATTGAGTTACGCGATGAAAAAAGTAATGCAGTTCCTCTTGGTGCAGTCGGCGAAATTTGGGTAAAATCCCCCGCCTGTTGTATCGGCTATTGGAACATGCCAGAATTAAATAAAACAACCTTTGTTGATGGTTGGTTTCGTACGGGCGATTTAGCATTTCAAGATGTAGAGCATCATTATTGGTATCAAGGTCGTGCGAGTAGCGTTATTCACTGTGGCGAACATATTCTTTATCCGGCCACTATCGAGCAAGTTTTATTTCATTATCCACTCATCAAAGCAGCGGCTGTTATTGGTGTTCCAGATGAAAAACGTAGTGAGGTGCCTGTTGCTTTTGTTGAATTAAAAAATCCAAATGCAAAAAATGATATTCTGCAGCAAGCAATACAAGATTATGTTGCTACGCATTTTCAGCCTTGGCAAATGCCAATCGCAATTAATATAGTAGATGCACTGCCGCTGGGATTGACGGGGAAAATTGATCGCGAGCAGTTGAAAAAAATGTGGTTGACGAAATCCACACTATAAAATACACACGGATGCTATGCCGAGTAATGACTTTACAACCCGCTCCTGTTTCTTTTAGAATGACCAAAATCAAGCAAGGATGCTGAGTATGAATCAATGTGCGCAACGGTTTTTTATCTTACTATGTGGTTTATTTGTCGTCGCATCTAACGCATTTGCGCAAAGAGCATGGCATCCTGTCGTATCAATGGGCGGCGGTCTGGCTTTTTCTTCTGTTGGTGATGCAAATTACCTTCCTGTGCAAAGTAATACAGTAGACCAATTTTATAATTACACGCCAAGCCGTGTGACGAAAACATCAGGGTTGGCTAATATTTTTGTCGGTGCCGAATGGCGTCTACGTCAACAATGGTTGATGCAAGCTGGTTTCGAATTCAATCAAACAGCATTGAATACGAATGGTACTTTAGTGCAAGGTGCGGATGTTCCCTCCCAAGATACTTATCGGTATCAATACGGTATTTTATCAAAACAATTTCTGGCTGAAGCAAAACTGCTTTATAGTTTTCGAGACACGTATCACCCGTATGTGTTAGCCGGCGCAGGTGTTGGTGTGAATCGTTCTTATAATTTTTCAACGAATGTTCCACCCTTTTTAGCTTTTACGCGCATGTATGGCGGTTACACAAAAACGTCATTTAGTTATGCCGTCGGGTTAGGTGTCGATACGAATTTAGCGCCAGAACTGCGCTTCGGTGTGGGATATCGCTTTGCTGATCTAGGAAAAGTAAATTTAGGCAACGCTACGATTGATACGACGTCTGTTCCTAATAGTGTTTCGCAGACACACTCGTATACGAATGAAGTGCTTGCGCAATTAACTTTTCTTTTCGCCTAAAAAATTGATCTAAGGGATACGGAATGAATACTCGAAAAAAATTATTTTTCTTATTTTTACTGTTACTAAGTACAGTCTGTTATGCGCTGCCATTTACTATTACCCCGAAATCAGGCACGTCGTTGCCTATCTCTATTGGTATCGGTAACACAGCCACTGCTTATTATACGATATCCAATAACACGCAAGCGCAGCGCAATGGAAACTATATTAAATATTTACCTCTCAATGTGACGCAAGTAACGACTGGTGGAACCTATGGGGATACTTGCGGTGCTACATTTAATTTAACAGGTACTGGACAATCAGGGAGTAGTTGTACATTGCAATTGACTATCTCAGGAGCTGTAGATAGTAATGATCCCAGTCCACATAATCATCTTTTTGCTTGTTTTACCAGCGGGCAAACCTGTGCAGGCACAAATTCGCCTCTCAGTGTGAGTCAATCGTCACCCGCATCAATCGCTGTGACGCCAACCAGTGCTGAAATTGCTGTTGCTGGTACACAACAATTTACTGCAACAGAAATTTATACAGATGGTTCAACACGTAATGTTTCTTCGCTTGCTACGTGGAGTTCTTCTAATACGTCTTTTGCGACTATCAACAGCGGTGGTTTAGCAACCGGTGTGAGTGCTGGTACAGCGGCGATTTCAGCAACGTTTGCGTCACTTGTTAGCAATTCGGCATCGTTGATAGTGGATCGCACAGCGTATATTACGAATCACGATGGCAGCACCGTCACAACGTGTCAGGTTAAAGCAGATCAAACACTAGCCTCATGTGCAACAACCGGTAGTAATTTCATATCACCTTCTGGAATAACGATTAATCCAGCAGGTACGTTGACATACAACGTGAATGAAGAAGGCGGCAACACCGTGACTTATTGTCAGATTGGTAGTAATCGGGCGCTTTCCAATTGTACGACGACGGGTACGGGTTTCACTAATCCAACGGGTATAGCAATTAATTCAGCCAACACTTACGCTTATATTTCTAATCTTGGCGGTTTCGTCTCTTATTGTAGTATTAATGCAGGCGGCAGTTTATCAGGTTGCGCGACCACAGGCAGTGGATTTGTTTCAGCGGCTGATATTCGACTCAACTCAGCCAATACCTTTGCTTATGTTGCCAATTTTGGGGCTAATACAGTCAGCTATTGTGCTGTGAACGGTGATGGTACATTAAGTGGTTGTACCTCAACCGCTGCTGTATTTAGCGGTCCTAACGGGTTGGCAATTAACCCTGCCGGTACTTATCTGTATGTAGCAAATAAGACTGCTAATAATGTTTCGTATTGTGTCCTAAATCCAAATGGGAGTGTTGGAGCGTGCAGTACTACAGGCTCAGGATTCAACACCCCTTTTGATATTACATTCAATGCGGCAGGTACTTATGCCTATGTCGTTAATGCAGGTAACAACAATGTTTCTTACTGTGTAGCGAATGCTGATGGTTCTTTTGGGGCATGTGCTACTACTGGGACATCGTTTAATGGGCCGCGGGGGATTGTGCTGAGTAATTAAATGACAACCCAGGGCATCGCTAACGGTTGTGGACATTTATCAATCAGCTGAGTACAATGGCGCAGATTATTCATAGAAAACTCTGCAAATCATGCTAAATAATATCTGTAACGCATCATGGAAGTACCAAAAGAAAATTCGGAAATCCACTGAGTTTCTGTTACAGAAATTCGGTATTTCCTATTTTGGCGTACAGAGAATTACCACGAATGGCCGTTGGAGTCTGGTGACTAACAATCCAGTCTGGGTTGAGCATTGTGCGAATGAAAAATTTTATCAGCATGATCCGACGTTAGTGCATCCTGATTATTACCAGGCGGGCGTTTCTTTTGTATCAGCACATCCCAATCCTGACTTTCGTAATACATTGTTAAAAACGGCGGCAGATAAGTTTGATATGGATCACTGTCTTGCAGTTATCGATAAAAACGATCAGTATTCTGAATTTGCATTTTTCGCAACATCCTGCAATAACACGAAGATTATTAGTACGTATGTCAGTCAATTTACAGTATTACGTCAGTTCGTGCGCTATTTTAAATCTGAAAACAGGCGTGCGTTTCTGTGTGCGGAGAATGATGGTATTGATCTTCTGCATCTAAAGCAGAATGCTTATTTTGATAACCAACATATTGTCGATTGTTCATCCGAGTATGTTGAGAATAACGCCGAGCCCATGTCTCCTAATTTATCTTTGCGAGAACAGCAATGTTTGAATTATCTATTAGCAGGAAAAACTGCCAAAGAAATGGCAAAATATCTCAATCTTTCTTATCGTACAGTTGAAGAATATATTGCAAATCTCAAAGAAAAATTAGGTTGTCGTCATTTGCATGATTTGTTCGTTTTATTCAAAGATAAACTTTAGCAATCCCGTATTACTACGGGATATCACGGCGTTATCATTCAATTTAGGCTATTTGCTTCTTAAAGTGAGTAGTCTCTATGCTAAGAATCTCTTCTCTCGTAGTCAACAGCATGCTTCGGCTCAGCGGATTCGTTGGTAAACAATCTAATCATTATACGCTCAAAGTGGGTGAGGCTGGCGCGCCGCGTTTAACGCTGTTGAATGAGCTATGCAACCCACACACATTTTCATTTATCAAAAAAGTAACGTCATTGGAAAATAAACGTATTCTGGATGTGGGCTGCGGGATAGGTATTTTATCAAGTGCGTTTGCTGTTCATGCATTACCGAAGGGGAGTGTTTTGGGTGTGGATATTTCCGCAGAGCAATTGCAAATAGCGGATGAGCGAGCTAAAAAAGAAAATATTGCAAATATAAAATTCCAACAAGTTGCAGCTGAAAACATCGATCAGTTACATGAAACATTTGATATCATCTATTTTCGCTTCACACTCATGCATTTACAAAATGCGACCATGGTAATCGAAAAAGTACTTTCCTTGATGCATGAGGAAAGTGTTTTAATTTGCGAAGAAGCGAGTGACATACAAACGCTCTGTTGTAATCCACCCGAACACGTGTTTGATAAATGGAAGAAAGCGGTAGAAAAACAAGTTGAGTTATCTAATAGTGATTTTACGATTGGGAAAAAATTAATTGATATTATTTCAGAGCAGCAGTTAACACTGATGCACGCAGAGACCGCGCAACCGGTGATAGAGACCGCACGTCTTAAGCAACAGCTTTGGCAAGGTGTTCAGGAGATTAGTGCGTTACTGGTGGCAAGTGGATTTTGTTCTGAGCCAGAAATTGAAGAAATGATTGCAGAACTTAAAGTATTTGCAAATACGTCGACTGCAAAAATAGGTTTTTTCAATTATCTTCAGGTAGCCGCTAAAAAAAACGAGATAAAAGTAGAAAAACCTGTTTGCAGGTTGTAAGTAGCCCGTATGGAGCGAAGCGTAATACGGGATGGTAGCGTGTACGCCAAATCCCGTATTACGCTTCGCTCCATACGGGCTACTTTCTATTGAGCGTCGGCCCATGAGAGTGTACTATCCTGTTTTATTAAAATATCTTCATGGAAAACTTTATGCGACTAACCAAATTTACCCATTTTCTCCTGTTTATTCTAGCGCTCAGTTATGTTGGACTTGTGTGGGCCAGTGCTGCTCCGGTCAAGCCATTTCCGCCGTTTCGCATAGCCGGCAACCTTTATTATGTAGGGAACTCTTACGCAGCAAATTACTTGGTTGTCACGTCACAAGGAAATATCTTAATTAATAGCAATGATAAAGTCAGTGTGCCGATGTTGAAAGACAGCATCGAAAAACTCGGATTGAAATGGAGTGACACCAAAATTCTTTTGATTAGCCAAGGGCATTCCGATCATGGTGGTGGTAGTGTTCTGGTAAAAGAACAAACCGGTGCGCGTTACATGGTGATGGATGGTGACGTATCTGTCGTCGAGTCGGGTGGTAAAACAGATTTCTTGTTTGGTGATGACTTAGCGCAGCGCTATGAGCCAACCAAAGTGGATCACGTATTGCATGATGGCGATCGAGTGAAACTGGGTAATACTGTTTTGGTTGCACATCTCACACCCGGTCATACCAAAGGGTGTACCACGTGGACAATGGATGTGACTGAGCAAGGAAAAAAATATCACGTTGTCATAGTGGGTGGTGTCAGCATGAATCCGGGAACGAAGCTTATTCATAATGCGGCTTATCCCAACATTGTTCAAGATTATGAGCACATGTGGCACGTTTTAAAAAAATTACCGTGCGATATTTTTCTCGGTGCGCACGGTATGTATTTCGGACTTGATGAAAAATATGCGCGCATGAAAAAAGACGCGTCGAATCCATTTGTTGATCCTGACGGTTATCAACAATTTCTTGTTGCGAAAGAGCATGAATTTCGTGTGGAGCTTGATAAACAAACAAAGCAATAGCAATCATCATGTGATTATTACCGAGCCGCGCGTGTCAGCAAGCGTCACGGGTTTTAATGTCCTGTGACGCTCCCTCACGGTCATACCTTTATACACAAGTTAAAGAAGAACTGTCACCCCGCAAAAATTTCGTCCACAATAAGATTGAGAAAAATGCTGTTTCACGAAATTTTGTGCGGGGCCTGGTGAATAACCTTGGGGTGGAGCGTCTTTTTTTCAAAATTTGCACCGGGCCCCGCACAAAAACGCGAATTGGATTTTGTTTCCTTTTCACAAAAAGTGGCGCGTTTTTTGCGGGGTGACAGTTCTTCTTTAACTTGTGTATAAAGGTATGCCCTCACGGTCGCGGCTCGGTAACTTGTTGATTCACAAGTAGAAGAATTTTTTGACCCATCTATTAATTATGTGTAAAATAAGCACAATATAATATTGTCTGCATATAAACAATGAGGGGTACCGTACATGCATCCGTTTGTGACTCATATCGAGAAGTTAGAAGAATATTTGGAAGAATGTGAGTACATGGAGCAAGCTGTTTCTGATGTGGTGGATTTGTTTTATGATTGGCAATCTGAAGCTGAGAAGGAGGAGCCAAATCAAGCAGTGATTTCCTCGAAAATTCAGCCGTTACGTGCGCAGTTACAAGCGATACTGTCTGGCGCAGAAGATCGCGAACTTTATGAAATGGCGCATGAAGCATTGTTGGAATTAGTGCAATGGTATCCCTTGACAGTATACGAACCTATAAACGAAGTTCCAATTGCAGAGATTCCATTTAACTTTAGGGTTGCTGTTTCCTCTGGCTATATACACGATATTCGTACTTTGATATATGACCATAATAATCGAGTTATAGATTTCCCAATACAATTACTTGATTCTGTGGCAGGGCGTCCTTTTTCTTATTTCGATGTTACGCATATTGTTGCTGTTGCTAGGAATAACAATCTTGTCTTTGATAATTTACAGCTGCCGCAGTGCCCAATTCCCGCAGGTGATGAGCCAGCACCACCACCAGTAGAAAGAGCAGCTGTTGCAGTTGTGCAAGAAGAAGAAAGAGCGGCAGAGGCGCCTTACGTTCCATTGGCAGCGTCACCACACCCACCCGCATTGAATAAAGGCGGCTATTATGTTGACGGTGGGTTATTGGATGATGCTCAGCCTTCAGTAGGCCAAGTTGGGAGAGGTGTGGCTGCATCTAGGCTGGGGTTTTTTTTCTCTTCTTTCTTTAAACCTAAATACAACCAACAGGTGCAGAGAGAGCAAGCGGCACTAGAGGCACTAGCGGACCATTATCGTGATATGCGGAATTTGAGACCTTAGGACCTAGATGATGAGATCCCTATTTTTAGCTGTTAAATAAAAAATAATCATAAACAGATCTTCCTACTTCAGCTAAGACACGCTCATTATTCATTAAATCTTGGCTAGAATTTTTGATATAGGCTGATATGGCTATATTGCCCGCATTATGTGGCAAAGTGATGATCCCGATATCACAAGTATAACCCGTTAATGTACCGGTTTTATGAGCGACGGGTGTGCGTGCAGGGAGTAAACCCATCAAACGTTGCGGTCCTCTTTTACAGCCGCGCATAATTTTCAATAGCAAGTCAGTCGATTCTTTGCTGAGTAATTCATGGCGAAATAGTTTGGTGAGTAACAAGGTCATCGCTTGTGGAGTCGCGGTGCTTTCACCGGTTTTTTCAATTTCAGCGATAATTATCTTGCGTGTTTCTTCGAGTTCTGTGAGTGGTACAGCACGCTCTAATTCATGATATTGCGCGAGCGTACAATTCTTAGGTAAGTTTTTTATCCCATCCCAACTAGCAAACATATCAAACGAATAAAAATCCATACCAATGTCATGAATATGAATTTGATGTAAATACTTCTCTAACGCATACGGGCTACCGATTTTATCTAAAATAATGCCGGTCGATGTGTTGCAGCTTTCTTGCAACATCAAACGCAATAAACTGTGAATCGAAATCTGTTGAGGGACATCATAATTCAGTTGATTTAAGGTGCTAACTATACCAGGCAGAAAATCTTTTTCACTAATCTTACATAAATCATTTAAGCTAATTTCATTGCGCTCTGTTTTGTGAAGTAAGTAAGTTGCGATGGCAACTTTATACGTGCTACACATGAGGAAACGTTGCTCTGCATTAAAATGCATTTCATTATTTGTTTCGATATGACATGCGCTAATGCCTAGCGTGCCATCACAATATTTTTCGAATGCTGCAAATTGTTTTTGTAACTTGGTTAGATTTGCCATGGGATGCTCTCACAAAGTGGCTTGATGAAATGTGAGCAGCGTAAAACAGGCAGTTAAATTCCGCAAGTTAAAAAAACAACCCAAAAATCTAACTTCTTGATAATAATAGTTTTGTGAATAATATCTCCAATCAGAGAAGGTTAATTTATGCGCTATAATTATAATTATCCTAATGTAGAAAATGAGGAGTTAGTGATGCGCTCATCGTTAATTGCTACGAAAGATAATGAATTAAAACCTATCAAAACGTGTCTTTTTAAAATGCCACCGATAGAAAAATTCGTTAAGAGCATGGGTATTTCACCCGCATTGCGAAAAGAGCTGAACGCCAAACATATCAATGATGCAACATTTACTGCATTGCTTGGTCAATACTTTCAAGATAAAGGTAGCAAGACAATTAATGCGTTGGCTAAACAAGGATTAAGTCTTGATACGATGGGTGAGTTGGTAAAGTTGTTTCTTAAAGGTAAACGTGATGCAGATCTGCAACGTATTTTTGCAAAAAGTTCTATTGTATTGCTTGGGATACCGACTGAAATACAAGCATCTCCTGCTTATAAAGCGCTAGCTATGAATTTTTATGAAATAGTTAAAAATTCGTATGAGGCAGGTGCGACAGAGTTACATATTGAATTTTATATGACTGCCGATCAGGTCGAGATATTGATACATGATAAGCAGTCTGGTCTGGGTTTTCAGGGTAGTAATAAATTCAAAGATCATATTGTTGGTGGCAGTATGAAAGTGGATTATCAAATGGTCATCGGTGATAGCCGCAAACTACAATCAGAGAAAGGTAAAGGGACATCGTTGGGTGGAGCAGGTAAAGGATTAGCAAATGTGAATGCCATGCTGCAAAAACACGGCGGAGAATTAATTTTAGAAAGTAATGATAGGGTGGCGGCAGGTATTCGTTTAATTTCACCCCGTGAAATGCGTGCAGCGCAGCTGTTTAGTAATGCACAACGCGCAGGAAATGCAGCCAGCATGCTGCGTGCGTTTAAACTGCCGACGTTGACGACAGATAGCTCACCCGAAATACCAGTTGATGATGTGACATCGACAGATGAGGAATCAGAAATAGCGATTATTGCAGTCATTGAGGCGCCGAGGGATGCGGATTCATCATCGCGTGTCGATGCGTCAGTGTCGCCAGAGAGTATGTCCAGAGAGCTCAGTAGTGGTTCAATGCCGCCAGATAGTATGGATGTCTCACCAGCAAACGGCAATTCTACACAACTCACAACGCCTGTATCTGTTTCAGATAGCTCGCCTTCCTCTAATAGACAATTGTCGCAGCGCTCTCCCGGCGCGCATGTGAGGCGTTTTTCTGTATTCAAACTGGAGGATAAACAGGAGCAGTCGCAAGAAGTTGAGCTCGAATCACCGCGTAAGAAATCTCGGTCTCAATAGATCGCTGTAACGAAAATGCAATAATGCGCCAAAACGTAATACTTTCTAATGCTGGAATAATCCGTACAGAATCGCTGAAATAGCCACGATGCCAACAACAATCGTGAATAAGTTATAAACCTTCTGAGTTCGATATTCCTGTAGTGCCGGTACGGTCGCAATCGCATACATCGGCATTAAAAATAACAGCATGGCGATGATAGGGCCGCCTAGCATTTCAATCATTCCTAATATACTTGGATTCAGCGTAGCAATGATCCAACAACTGCTAATCATAAAAATTGCGATTAAATAATGTATGGTTTTATTGCTGACGTGTTTGCCGCGAAAATGAAAGTAATTCACTAGCATGCTCTGTAAACCTTCTTTAGCACCGAGATAATGGCCTAAAAAAGATTTTGTAATCGCAATGAAAGCAATGATAGGTGCAGCATAAGCAATGATAGGCGTCTGAAAATGGTTAGCAAGATAAGATAGAATAGAAATATTCTGCTGCTTAGCCTGAGCGAGATCGTAGGGAGAAAGACTGAATACACAGCTCAATACAAAAAACATAACGGTAGCAACCATCATGATATGGCTGTATTTCAAAATAGAGACGCATTTTTTATCTGCGTCTTCTTTAAAGCTTTCTTTTTGACTGACAGCAAACGACGAAATAATGGGTGAGTGATTGAAAGAAAATACCATAACAGGAATAGTTAACCATATTGTCATCAGCAAACTATAATTTTTACTGCCAGCAAGTACATTATTGCTCTGGTGGAATATGGCGCCATTCCAGTGAGGAATTAAGTAAAGAGATAAGAGCACCAGCGAAAAAATAAAAGGATAAACTAGAATACTCATTAATTTTATAATGATTTTTTGGCCAAATGCGATGACAGTCATTAAGCCCAAAATAAGAATGATAGCAAGCAGTCCACGCGAGGGAGATGCAAAACCCATTTGGTTGACGATAAAACTTTGTGTGGTGTTGGTGATAGCAACACTGTACATCAGTAAAATAGGATAGATAGCAAAAAAATAGAGTAGGGTGAGCAGCTTGCCTGCGAGTGGACCAAAGTGCTCGTTCATGACTTCTGTAATATCTTTTTTACCTGCACCGGAAAGTACAAAACGACAGAGTGCCCGATGTGAAAAGTATGTCATGGGAAACGCCAGTATTATCATGAGGACCAGGGGCCAAATGCCTGATAAGCCTGCATTAATGGGCAGAAAAAGTGTACCCGCACCGATAGCTGTGCCATAAATACTGAGCATCCAGACAGTATCTTGCTTTTGCCATGCTGAGCTGTTATCGAATGTTTCTGAGATGGGCAAAGCCACGCTGTTTGTAACCATATGAAATATCCTGACTTATATACTGTGCCATGTTTGTCATTCTCAACGTTTTGAAAAATTATACACGTCGTGGTAGATTTGCGCAAATAATGTATTAAATGATAAGGTGCGGAGAAGAAAGAGTTTAGGTTGGGCACACGTGCCCAACAACTACGATGCCCCTAATTATTTTAGTTAAACATATTATTTTCTTGAAAATATAGTTCAATCACTTTAACGGCATTTTTAAAATGTTCATGCAATAGTTTACTAGCTAGTGAAACATCTCGCGCTAAAACCGCATCCATAATTTTTTTTTGTTCTTTCGCATAATGTAATCCTTTTGAATGCTTGATGCCGGCAAGCAACCATTGACGACGGTAGCGTTCAGTAAGAGTATAAAGATGCTGCTGAATACGCAATAAATGCTTTAAATCGCAAGCATTAATTAATGCTAAATTAAATCCACGGTGTCGCATTTCCCACGCTTGATAATCTTCCGTATTTTTAATGGGATGCTCAGATTCAAATTTAGCAAGTCGATGGTAACTACCAATGATATCCGCTTCCCATTCATCATTGCCTTTTTCAATTGAGATGGTCAACGCAATAGCCTCAATATGTGCCCTCGTCTGATAAATATCACGAAGATCAATCTGCGAGAACGGCATAACCCTAAATCCCCGCTGGCTTATCGTAGTAACGAGCTCAGTCGATGTAAGGCGCGATAAAGCCTCTCTAATAGGCCCGGGACCCACTTCATAGTGTTCAGCTAGGTGAGCTATATGCAAGCGTTGACCGGGTTGCAAGCGGAGTGAAATGATATCCTCATGAATATATTCATATATTTTATCAACTAATGTTTCACTCATGGTGAATAGTCCTAATTTTATTTCTATAATTATAAGTTAACTAGTATTTTAAATAAAATATATATTTTATTTTACAAAATATATATTTTTATGTAAAATATATTTATAGATTGGCTTTTGTCCAAATAAACATAGTTTGTAAGGTATAATTACTGGTATGGATACCTTAATGTAAGAGGTATATATCATGTCACTTCAAAATCGCTCGTTAGGTTTAGGATTCGGCAAAAATAATCATTTTTATGTTCGTCTTGGCGAACCAAACAAATTAATGATAAATGAATTACCACTTCCACCGGAAGTCATTACTGAATTACAAAAATCATTACAAGTCGAAATTAAGAAAGCGACAGACAATAAAGGCAAAAAATCTTCAGCATCGATTGATGGCACAATATTTTCGACTGTTTTGACGAATATTTTAAAAAAACATTACAAAGAAGAAGATATTTCTAATATGGTGTCGAACACCCTAGCTTTAATCATGCCTGATGTTCTTGTTGATGTGAATATTACCCGCTTAAATGAACATATCTTGCCAAAAGCCATGAAAGATTCTGAACTGAAAGAGCTGTTAGCATTTGGACTAAATAAGTTTTTCATGTTCAGCGCAGCAGGTGATTTGGATTTTTGTACCGGCATTGGCAAGAACAATGCTCCACTCTATAGGCCAGATACTTATTTTAATTATGATGATATGCAGAATGAAGAACATGATTCTGTGCGCGAAGAAGCGCAAATCAGCCAACGATTCTTAAAATCGCTGATAGTTTCAAAATATATAAAAGATTTTGGTATCCCAGCCAATATTAAAGAAGAAAAAGAAATAGATGAATGGAAGAATAAAATTCTAAAAGAGCAGCTAGCTGTTATTTTTTACGATTTAACAGGAAAAATGCCGCATGGCATAAACATCAATGATATTAAACCAAAAATCAATCTGCAAGATAATGATGTATATGCTTATTTAGTTCCTGCCATTATGGATAGAATGGGGGATGACCATTTAAAGAAAGCCTCTTCTCGTATAGCAAATTATTTATCTGTCACTGACTTTAAGCCACTCAGTTCGGACAAATATGCAGAATTACAACTTAAGCTAGCCTCAAAAGGCGTTAATCTTGTTAATACAAACCAACGATCTTTGCAATTTTTCCCACACGCGAGAACTGAGCAAGACGATAGTGGTTTAGATTTTCGGGGGAAAAAATACCAATTTCAACATACGCATATTCACTTTGAAAAAGATGGAGAAGAAAAAGAATTTGTGGTGAAAGATAAAGATGGCACAGTATTGAAATTTGATGGCGAAGTTCACAGTGTCTTTGAATATATACCAGCAGAAAAAGAGGGGAAAACAGATCGTCAGAAACGTCTTATTGCGGTTCACTATCCATTAAAAGTTGATAAAGAAAAAAATAGTGATAACCCAGATATTCAAGAACTATTAGATAGCATTGATGCTAACGAAAAAAATTGGATAGAAGAAGTAAGAAAATGGGAAAACAGAGCAAACAAGAATGATCATAAACCCAAGCCACTCTTAATTCCTGTTGAGTTAGATTTTGGAAAAGTATTTCTAAATTCATTGAATGAGCAAAGTGCAAAAGGTCAATTGCTCCATCATTCTTGGGCAAGCCTGCGATCGGGTACGCATGGATTTAAATCCGGATTGAGATTTATTATTTCTACTCAGCCAATTCATATTTCAGAAACACAATATAACAAACTGAAAAAAATATTTGGCAAAATGAGAACCGATTTAAAAGAAGAAGAAATTTTGGATCCTATTGATAGAAAAGCAGGCTGGAGAAAAGCAAGAACAACCTTAGTAAAAGAATTAACGCAGTTAGCGAAACAGGCTCCTGCTTTTCGCGCACATTAATTGAAGGTAATGCGGATTATTTGGTTGCAGGCGATCGTCGCGCTTAGTGGAGAGAATCCAGGCCAGGTATCCCTCTTAATAAATCTCGGTTAAAAAAAATATCATACACTACAAATTTTAGGAGTGAGAGACCTAAAATTTCAATCACCTAATCTAAATTTATTAAAATGAGTGAAGTTGCGAATAAAGCCTGTATCAGGCTTTTTTGCTTTATGGGCGTAACCGTTTGGGTATGCACATGGCCGTACGGTTACCGTTAGGTGATGCGTGCTTATCTTAGGAAAAAATAGACTTATGTGTAGCGGATAAGACTGCATTTTTCCTACCCTGCTATTTTTGTAACTCTTTGACTATAAATTCTATTTTAGGGGACATTTCTAAAAAGTTACGACATAATAATGGATTTCATTTGAACCCAAAGCATATTATATGTATAATTTAAATCCAATATATAAGCTGGCACCCATTAACTATACTTCAGACTGGAACGACATATGCCAATAAAAGACATCAAGAATAAAAACAATAACCACAATCCCTATTTAGCTAAAGAATTACTGCCACCCGTACCTAAAGATCAGCATTATGACCGTCTATCATACAGACGTGCATGCAATGGAAATTCCCTCTATGGCGGCTTATTTATTTACGAACTAAATAAACTTTTAGATAAAGCCACAGGTACCTTCCTGTACGATGATTTTGAGTTAGGATATGACTATATTCCTAGTGCCAGGTACGCAACAGATTTTTATGAGTTGGAAATCGCGGGTTTTTGCATCAACCTCGCAAAGGAATATGTATCGATATTAATTTCGCTCCATCCTGAGCTAAAAGCTGACCCTCTACTAAATAGGCGATTCACAGAAACAAGAGCCAAATTAAAATTAGCTACTGAAGAATTACATCAAAGTCAACGCATGCTAACCAATGACAAAGCGCCGTGGTCATTAACGGATGCCACTCGAGAAAAACAACAAACTGATATGAAAAAAATCAGTGATAAATGGTATGAGATTTACAGCTTATTATACCGTTCTGCACATAAGATAAGTTGGAATGAGCAACGTAAGCACCCGATTCCTCAACCTAACTGGATAAAACTATTAGATAATAAACCACCCTCCGCGCTAGATTTTATTAACAGACATACCAATCTAACACGCCCACACCTACATGTTGCCGTTAAACAAGCGGGATTTTTCACGGAAGCGCAACGTAAAAAAAGCGTCGAACTTATGCACTCAACCAAAACGCAAAATGAATATCAAAAGAAGTTGAAGTCGTTGTTTGCGGCACCCAAAGTGCATGCGCAAGAATTAACAGAAAGCTATCCGTTCAGTAACCTAATATTCCCATGCTTATAATGAGCTAAGAGAATGCGTGTCAGGCCTGGGTTCTGGGGTTTGTAATAGAAACCCCACCCAGGCCAGGCATCCCTCTTCTTCTGGAGAAAAGCAAGAACAACCTTAGTAAAAGAATTAACGCAGTTAGCGAAACAGACTCCTGCTTTTCGGGCGCATTAACATTCAAGAGGTGAGTGGTTACACCGCTATCATGATTTATTTTTTAATATGGCGCTAATAAATGGTATTATGCAGATAAATGATGGAGATGCTCTTGTATTCGCGGCAGTTGCTGGTACTGGAATCTTGCTCATACCACGATATTTAGTTGTTGAAGAATTATTGCGAGGCGAATTAGTGTCTATTTTATCAAGATATCAATTTCCTTCAGGTCCACCCATTTATGCAATCTACCCTGAGCGTAGTTTTCTCCCCTTGAAAACATCCGAATTCATTCGTTTTATGGAGGCGGAATGGGAAGTATTTTCAAAATTTGATTAAACTCTTATGACTACAAAATCTTGCATGCTTCTTCAAACTCAAGGCGCGGCGAGCGAGGAAAAAGACTATCAGTATCACCATATCCTAAATTACAAAGAAAGTTAGATCGCCAATGAGTTCCGCTGAAGAACAGCGAATCAAGTTTGTCGTTGTCAAATCCTGACATGGGTCCGCAATCCAAGCCAAGCGCTCTTGCGGCCAGAATTAAATAAGCGCCTTGAAGAGAGCTGTTTCGAAAGGCAGTCTTTTCGGACAGAGCTGAATCTGATGCAAAATGAGAGTGGTAGTCAGCAAAGGGCATGAGTTTTTTTAAGTTGTCGTACCACTTTACATCCTCTGCAATGATAGCTGTGACGGGTGCTGCTAGTGTTTTTTCAATGTTTTTTGGCAAAAGAGTGGTCGCTAATTTTTCTTTTTCACTTTGAGATTTTACAAAAATAATACGAACTGGCGAGCCATTCACGCAAGTCGGCGCCCATTTCATTAAGTCAAAGAGACGCTTTAATAAGTCATCGTCGACCGTAATATTTTTCCAGCCGTGAAATGTTCTTGCATTAAGGAATAATTGTTCTAATGTTTTTTGATCCAAAGGCTCTTTTATCATAAATAAATCTCTTGAAATTTTTTGGCAGTGTAACCGATTTTAATAGAAATCGGAAAGCTAAAATATCAATCGCCTAATTCAATATATTCATTACCAGATTGTAAGCAATAAAAGATATATTCTTTTCTCCAATGAAAGGAGCAAGATCATGCGTATTATAAAATTATTTACTTGTATTTTAGTTAGTTTGGTTTCTTTAAATGTGTATGCGAATAGCTGTCCCAGTACGGAAGATCTAAATAAGCATGGTGTTCCAGCAGGATGGCATGTTATTCGTGGGGGTGGTTTTGCAATGAATTTTATTTTAGCTGCGTGGGGTGATATGCGAAATCCAACTGATGATACCCATCGTGTCCGTTGTTATTATGGTGACGGTGGGGAGATAAAAATAGCTGTCGCTACCGATGATATTATTGGTGAAAAGAGGTTTAATATATATATAGGCAATGGTCGAAAGATACGGATTACAGTTATTACATGTGTGGGAATTATATAGGTTCCCAGGCAAGTGAGTGCCAATTTAATTAAAATAGTGTTAACGTTAAGTGATCGCATTAATAATAGCTTGAAAGTATGTTGGCGGCTCTGGGCGAGTGTACCATGCTAGGTGTAAAGGATGATCGAATGTCCTGCCAGAATTTAATGCGATCAATTGTTTGTTTTTAAGAAAAGAGCGGCTAAATTCTTTTGTCAAAACACCATAACCGTAACCATCACACACAAGTTTGATTAATGATTCTGTTCTGTTTACGAATAATCGATCTGATTGCGCGTAATCAAACAAATCGAACTTCTTGAGATAATTCATTGTCATCGGATCAGTTTCATCAAAATCAATAATGCGCTCTGATTGTAAGATTTCTAGTAATTTTCTTTTTTTCCAATGACTGGTGCAAACTAATAAATATTCTTCTGCAAGTAAGCGTTTTGATTTCATGTCTCGTGTTACTTCTTCTAGTTCCACAATTGAAAATTGACTTTCTCCGGTACGTAAAGCATCGATAACTTTATTTGTATCATTGATATCAAATGAAAAATAAAGTTGAGGAAACTTCTTCATGAGCAAGTTACAACTGGGAATAATACGAGAGACCATGATACTGGTGGGTCCTGATATTTTAACACGCTGAATTGTATGGATTCCGGAATTGGTTAATTCAGAAATAGTTTCCTGGCTAAAATCAACAACAGTATGGCAATATCGTAATAATTTTTCGCCTTCAGACGTTAATTGCATACCATGTGGCGTGCGTATAAATAATGTTGTTTGCAGGCGTTGCTCTAGATTTAAAATACGTTGTGTGATCGCCGTTTGTGAAATATGCGTGGCACGAGCAGCAGCATGAACTGATTTATGTTTTGCGACCGCTATAAAAGATTCTAGCTGTGGATTTAATAGAGCAGTCATTTTTTTCATTTGTTTGTTCATGATTGGCCCCGTGGGATTTTGAGAGAAGAAAGGGTGTCAGGCCAGGCATCCCTCTTCTTCTAAATAATGAGCAGACACGCAGTAGTGATCGAAAAGAGCAGGCTCCCTAAGTATTTTAAATCTTAAGGAGCTTACTATATTAATGCATTGGATAATGTGTTGAAGCAGAGTTGATGACTTTTCGTTGTTCGTAATTACAAGTTACATATGTGTAACAGCCAATACTAGGATTGTTGATCGTTAATTTTGTTGTAGTTGGGTCATCTACTAAAATAATAGGAGAAAAAGCTAGATGAGGATTATTTGTAATTGTGATTGGTAACATGGTTGTTAACTCGGAACCATATTCATTAACGCTACCCATCACATATATACCACCTGTGGAATGACAGGTTAATACAGAATTAGCATCCAATTTGTAATTCACTATAATTTTTGCACCATTGGGAACTTCGAGAGACTGTACATCTTCAACATTGTATTCCTTCGGCGAACTTGTGTTAGGCTCAGCAAAAACAAGGGTAGAAAACATTAGGGGTAGAACTAATAGAACGGTTTTTAATTTCATAACTTTTCTCCAGCTAGCAATTTCAAAATAACCAAAAAAGATCCATATTTTATCATGAATATTTTTTATGTAAACAAATTAAGCAGTATTGGGTAATTAAGTATACTAATTAACCTTCGCCACTTTCCCATGGTTTGATATATCTCATTGATTTATATTGATTAATTCACTAGCCCGCTGCTTATTGATGGAAAGGAAGCAGGAGCGCCAGTGTCTGTGATCTGGCAAAATCACGATGGCGTCGATGATCAGTATGGTTGTTGGGCACGTGTGCCCAACCTACGTTTTCTTAATGAGGGTTGCTTAGACGAAATGACATGACAAATTTAATTTAGATTCGAATAAATATTTTATTTCTATAAAGTATAGAAAAAATAACTAACCAAAATAAAATATAGCTGCACGCATACAATAAAGATGCTGCTGGCAAAGAAGCCCAATTAAACAAATGTTCCGTGATATAAAAACGCAAATGGCCAGGTGATCCATCAATACGTGCAATAGGAATCATGTGTTGAAAGCGTAGGAAAAAAATGTGGAGCACATACAATGCGATAGCATTTACGCCAAAAATTTCAAACGGCTTTGACCAGCGTTTCCAATGCTTAACCTCAATTAACCAATAACAACTGGCTAATAATAAAAGTGAAAAGCCTGCTGTCCACAAGACAAATGAATCGCTCCATAAATTTTTATTAATGGGAAACCAGAAGCTGCATAACCATCCTGTTGCTAATCCCAAAACACCTGCAACAAGCATGAGGCTGGTTTTTTTAAATGCATTATGATGAGAAAGCAACCAAGCTCCTGTGATATTTCCTAACAAGGTAGTGCTAAGCGCAGGCAGCGTACTCAGTATGCCCTCAGGATCAAATATTTTTTCGTACAAATGATCAGATGAGAAAAACAAGCGGTCAATGTAACCTGCTAGATTTCCTGCTTGTGTTAAATCGTGAGTACCGAAGCCAGGTACGGGGATATAAATCATTAGCATCCAATAAATAATTAATAATCCCAACGCGATGATAGCTTGTGTTTGAGTCCGTGTTGTTAGAAAGAGCCAGGATGCTAAGAAATAGCAAATGCCAATACGTTGCAAGACCCCGTACACGCGTAGTGTAGAAAAATCTAAGTGGTAGGGGACTGCATTCATAAATATACCCAGACAGAAAATTAAAATGGCTCGCTTTGTAACGGCGGACATTAAATTCTGTGTAGATACACCTTGTGTTATTTTATTGGATAATGCAAAAACGAGTGATACACCCACGATAAATAAGAAAAACGGAAAAACAAGATCCGCCAGTGTACAGCCGTTCCATTCTGCATGTTCTAATAAAGGATAAGCTGTTTCATTGCCGGGGCTATTGACGAGAATCATCATAGCAATGGTGATACCACGAAAAACATCGAGTGATTTTAGTCTCGGTATTTTTTTGTCTTGTGCTAACATACTTTTCTCCAAATAACTTAATTGCCGGGATTCAGTGGTTCTGCTTCTGCTGGTACCTCTTGTGAAATCCCATCTGGATAGCCACGATATTTTAAGTGGCTAATTTTATAAAAATAGCTTAGAAAGCCATGAGTTCCAAACCCTAAGCGATACACTAAGCTCTTCCAATTTAACTTACCATCTTGAGTTGTGGCGATGTCAGTGCTGGTCCACGCGGCTTCTGCTAAACCTGCCATTTTAGGCATGGCCATATAAACGAGATGAGGGAAATTGGCAAAATTTTCTGTCCAAAGCGTTCCTTCGATACCGAGAAGGTTGTTTTGTTGATTGGCATTAATGAGATTTTCTGTTTGTAGAGCATCAAATGCTGAGTGTAATGCGGCATGTGTATCTAAATAAGTGCCGCCCCATTTGAATCCTGGTTCCCATTTATTCGGCGTATAAGTTAAATCAAAGTAAGTGTCATCTGCAAAAGCTAATACAGTACGATAACCCGCATTTGCTAACATGGCCGCATCTTTAATTCCTTTTGAATCTTTATCATTTCCTGTTTTTTCCCACACCCAAATATGTGCAACTTGGGTTGTGGGTAATACAGTATTTCCTATTGTTCCATCATCATTTTGTATGAGTTGTTGCCAACCGGAAAGCAACATAGCAGGTTGGTGATGTAGGGTTGAAAAGAAATGATGAGATTTATGCAGTGCTGATAATGAAGACCATAACCCATTGCAAGATGTGTCATTGTTCCAGGCTTGGTTTGAAACTTCATCACCCGCTAAGCTTACTTCATTGCTATGATAAATGGTAGATTGGTTAGCAAATAACTTATTAATACGCTTTATTATTTCATCGATTGTGTTTGTAAATTTTTTTCCTTCAGGTGATGTTTCATCGTATAAGCAAACAGGGATAACATTATCGGTATAACCTTGTGCGCTACTAAATTCGCTTTTGTCCTTGGGATCTTTGAAAATATTCGGAATAGAATAAATTAATGCTCTGGCATGGCCGGGTAAATCAATTTCAGGGATAATGGTAATTTGTCTCGCATTTGCATAAGCAATTAACGTTTTGATATCTTTTTTAGAATAATATCCTGAGTAATTTTCATTTGCACTGGGGTAATGAGATTGAATGAGTTTTCCAGCGGACGAGAAATTTTCTCGGTTGGAGATATCAAGATTTGCTTGGATAAATACCGCGGGCTGCAATATTGAATCTGTTGTAAATCCACGTCGAGCACCCACCCGAACAAGCGACTTGAGTGGATCATTTGAATTATCGCTGATATCAAGTCGCCAACCCTCGTCATCTGCAAAATGCATGTGTAATGTATTTAATTTCTGCGCTGCCATGGTATCAATTAATTTTTCAATCTCTGCTACTGTGAAAAAATGGCGAGAACTATCTAATAATAATCCGCGATAAGCAAATCTTGGATAATCTTCTATAAGCATGCTCGGTAGAGATGGATTTTGATTCCATAATTGTCTAAGTGTTTGAATGGCATAGAACACACCGGCAGATGTTGATGCAGAGATGGTAATGTTATTATTGGCGATTTTTAACCGATACTCTTCAGGATGATGAGTCTTAATTTTTTTAATGATAATAGCGATAGTATTTTTCTGTTCGGTAAGGGAAACATGAAGATCTTGTTTTAAAAATGAAGATAATATTTTTTTATTGGTGAAATCATTTTCAAATTCATTCATTAGAGAAATAGTGCTATTTTTTATAAATTCAAATCCAGTTTGGTTTACTAATTGAATTGACACAGGTGTTGGTAGTAAATGAAATTGATCCGCTGGATTATTGGGTGTCAATGGCTTGCTTTTTTCCCAGTTATCACCATGATGCTGTTTAATAGCGAGTGAAACTTGGCTTTCGTCATAATTACTGATTTGATATCGTTCGGGTAAAATTTCAGGAAGTGAGGTGATCTTGCTCTCATTTTCTATCAAGAAGAAACTCTGCGGCATAGCGGAATAATTTGTTGGTGCTCCTTGATTGCTATTATTAATTTTAATAACATAGGATTTTCCTGCCGTTAATGAAATATCATTAATCGGAGCCAGAATATTTGTGTAACCCGCGCTTGTAAAAAGATGGGATTTTTTAACATAGTAGAGACTGCTGCATTTGTTTTCTATCGTAGTACAGAGTTCTATCGTAAGATCTGGATTGATTGCTATGTTCGCTTGTTGATTGATTAACTGATTCAAGGTTCTTGGCATGTAAAATCCAAGCGCCCAATTTGAAATAGTTTTATTGGTAACAAACGGAATAATAAGTGAAAAGTTTTTTCCTGTTGACGCTGGTTCAACAACAGACATAACGGCTTGAATAGATAGGGGAGATATTTCTTCTGCGAAAGAGATTCCACTGAGACACAAGCTGCACAGTAAGATTATTTTTTTAAACATTTGTAATTATCACTAGTTAGTGCGCATTATGGTTAATTAGGCTTTGTATGGTATATAATCAGCTATATTTATGCAATCCATTAAAGAAGCTTTTGCGTGGAAGTAATGGGGTCCATATATGATCCCTCAATCTTTAGGATGATATTTTGAATAACCGACCCATTAAAGAATTTACACAAGAAGAACTTACAACAACAAAAAACTACTCCATTTGTCTTGTGAGTATTTTTGGAAAGGTATACAACATCGCAAAATATTTACCAAAACACCCAGGTGGGGATAATATATTATTTCAAGCCGCAGGCGACATTTTAGATGAAGTTTTCACAGACGGTAACCATAGAAACTTGAAAGACAAAGTGGCTGGCATGTTAGCAGAATATCAAGTCGGCGTATTAAAAAGATAAAGTGTGGTAGGTTGGGCACATGCGCCCAACAACTCATTCTTGACCTCTCAATCTACAGGCGTCGTTGGAGCGAAAAGCAATTGCGCCATTGTCTACAATTTTCTGAAGTATATTCTGATATTCAAAGCTATTAACATAGCGACAAAATTTACAGGGAAAGAAATGACATGCCAAAAACTTACGGAACCTTGCAAACCGACGTTGCTGTAGTTCAAGCACTTCGTGCTGAACTAGAACGTCGCGCTGCACAATCATCCGACCCTGCGCCTTATGCGCCGCCGCGCAGTGTCTATGGCACACTCGCTCGCGAAGTTCAAGCTAACCAGGCAAAACACACCGCTCAACCCAAACTCCGCCCAACAGTCTTTTTCAAGAAAGACTTGAGGACTTAATATGCGAAAAAATTTAATAGCGTTTGTTCTGTTATTTGCGTTTTTCGCAACTACGCATGCTGAAAATACACAACATGAAAATGATGCGAGAATTGCAAAATTAACGCAGGATGCAGAACCAGCTAATCTGATTCATTCGCCCGATGGTAAATGGATTGTGTTTGTTAAAAAAAGTGATTATATCATTCCTAGTAATTGCTTTTACTTTTTTGAGAAGGGAGATCATGCAAATGAGATATGGATCATTAGTGTTAATGAGATGACTAAAAAACTATTGGTAGCGCCTCACTTTAACTGCAAAGACGTATCAAAAGCGATTCTCGATCCACATAACCTACAATTTTCACCAGATAGCAAAACTCTTTATTTTGAAACATCTGCATGGGTGACTTCAGGCGCTGTGCATGCTGTTGACGCCAATGGTAAGCACATAAGGTTTGTAACCGATGGCGGTGATCTACGTATTGTGCAATATGGACCATACAAAGGTGACTTAATCGTTAATCAGCATCGTTATCGTTTTAAAGGTGATACTCCACTCGGTAGTTATAATTGGGATTGGATATTTACGCCGACAGGAAAACAAATTAAGTTATATAAAAAAGAGGGCTAATGCTTATCAGAGGGTTCAGTCGGATTGTTTTTAAATTCATTTTTATTCCAAGTTGAGAGCAGCTGTTAAAGATTTTGTCATTATAATCAATTTATTAGGTTTGAATTATCAACAAGTTCTGCTCGTTACCCCTCGTTAAATTTGATATCTTTTATACAGAATTGTATAATGAGGCCGATTTTTTATAAATTGTAAATTGGAGGTTTATATGTTTGGCCAAGTCAATCTCCGAGTTTCGAGTGGCAGTTCTGCTGGTGATGCTGTCGCACAAAGAAAAGCTAAGGAGGTAGCTCTACAAGCAGAAATTGCTGCTATCAGAGCACAACAAGATAGTATCTCAAAACAGCAAGAGGATATTGAAAAACAACGAGCTGCTTTGAGTTCACAAGCAGCTACCCTTAACAGGGAGTTAGCGGTAAAACGGGCTGAGCTGACGAATTTACCTTTTCAGGAGAATATTAACACACAAGCTTTAGCAAAAATAATTTCAGATAAAATTAGCATTCCAGTTAAGTGTGTAAAGAATGCTGATACTAATAAAATTATCATTCAGTTATCAGTGGGTCAGTATGATGAGAATGATCTTAGACAATTTATTGCAGCCATATCGGCAAATAAGGCCGCTATACAAAGACATCCGGATTCTTCTCAAGTAATTGTAATATCTTTTCCGGAACAAGAGTTCAGTAGAGTTTTTCGGGGAGCAACGCTTGCTAAGCAGCAAAATTTCAGCGTGGTTGAGAGGATAGATGGAATTTTGGATGGCGCTCCTATGATGAAATGTTAATATCACATGACCAATCAAGAATTTTGTTACTGGTTGCAAGGATTTTTTGAAATATCTCAGACGGCTGTTTTTGATGAAAGAACGGCTGTTATTACCGAAAAAACTCTACATCAAATTACTGAACCTCTAGGTGAGTTTACTACTTGGCTTTTGGAAGTATTAAAATATTTTCATCAGCAACAATATTGTCAAGAAACTCTCGAATTTTTTACAGAAGAAATAAAAAGAAATTTAAACGCTATTTTCTTTCATGTGATTGACAATAGCTATACAGAAGGATCTCCTCCTGCAGAATGGCAAAAAATTCACGATGGAGAATCTCATCATGAAAAATGAAGAATTTGTATACTGGATTAGCGGTTATTTAACCTTATCAAATGAAGATAGTCTGAATGAAAGACAATTTTCTATTATTAAAAATCACGCTAATTTAGTCAAAGAAGTTTCTGGTAGGTTAGATCCAGCGATTACAGATTTTATGGTGGTAGTTGAAAATTTGCTTCAAAAATTCGGAAGTCTAAAGCGAAAAGATTTGTCGCGGTTAGCAGGCAAGGTGCTCAATATTTTCAATATGTAGAATATCAAGAGAAATCTGTTGCAGGTGGCATAATGAATCAAGCAATCAAATTTTAAAATTATATGGATTATATTGAAAAACGCTTAAAGTGTTGGGCAAATTGGTTTAGTAAGCATCATGATAAGGAAGGTCTTGGATTTAATTCATATACAAGAGCATATGTGCTGCAAGAGCTAGGTACGATGCCACAACAAGAACAAAAGCCCCGCGCACCATATAACGAGGATGCAGAGTTGTTGGTGTCTGACCCCGTGGTTCCTATTGTGGAACTTTCCTTTGATCCAAATTTGCTAAATCGCCAATACGACTGCTCCCGCTGTCATCCCTGAACCAACTGTAGTTAATAATATTTTTTCACCTCCAAAAAAAGGCTTGGTTTTATGTGTAATGGATAACGCAAGTGGAATTCCAGCAGCCGATGAGTTCCCGTATTCGTGGACAATTGAAATAATCTTTTCTGAACCGATACCCAACTTCTTTGCTGTATTTTCAGCCATTCGTGCACTCGCTTGATGTGGAACAAAATATTGAATATCGTCGGGTGATAAGTGAGCATTCATCATCGCTAGAGTCGCACAATGTGCCATCATTTTCGTAGCTTGAGCAAACACTGCTGGACCATTACGTAATCTCATTTTGTAATCGCATAAAGGAATTTCTGGAGCAAAAGGTCTTTCACTTCCTCCTGCCGATATCGAAATGAGATCATATGCACTACCATCTGATGAAAAATTTATTCCAAAAATTCCTTTTGTTTGATCCATAGATGGTTTGATTATCACTGCACCAGCAGCATCTCCAAACAAAATAGCGCTATTATATTCTGATAAATTAATTCGACGGCTTAAAATATTGGCTGCAATTATTAACGCTGCTTTTTTTTGTGTACGCACGAAGCCATCAGCCATAACTAACGCATGAAGAAACCCTGAGCAAGCACCTGATAAATCATAAGCACAAGCGTGAGAAAGACCAAGTCGATGCGCAAGAATTGGTGCGGTTGGCGGCAGCAAATGGTCAGGAGTTGATGTCGCAAGAATCACTAAGGCAATTTCTTGTTTTGTAACGACCGTATTTTTAATGGCTTCCATTCCAGCTTTTTCTGCTAAATCTACGAGCAACTCACCTTCTGCTGCCCACCTTCTCGCTTTGATACTGGTTCTTCGTTCTATCCAACCAGGCTCAAGATGAAAGTGCTTTTCTAACTGGTGGTTATCAATCCGATTGGCAGGCACATGATGACCAAAACTATCCAGCTGACTCACAACAGCAGAACTCATAACACTCCTTATAAACAATCTATAGCACATGTAACGTATTTATTTTTATATCGCTATCTTGTTTTTGCTTTTTGCCCACTATATGCTACCGCTCTCGATTGTCAACCATAAACAATTTTAAAAGTAGACAATTAACCAGGGAAGTATGAGATGAAAATTGATGTTAATACTTTAAATAGTTGGGATAAGTCTTACAGCTGGCATCCTTTTACGCAGATGCAAGAATATTTAGATCACAAACCATTACACATTACACATGGCAAAGGATGCTGGTTATATGACACCGAAGGTAAACGTTATCTTGATGGGAATGCTTCTAACTGGACGAATGTTCATGGTCATAGCGATCCAGAACTGAATGAAGCGTTAATACAGCAATTAGGAAGCTTACAACAGTCCAGTTACAAAGATTTAAGCCATCCTGCTGCATCACAACTTTGCCATGAATTAATTAGCATAGCACCAGAAGGCCTGAATCGCTGTTTTTTTACAGATAATGGCGCATCCTCAGTTGAAGCCGCATTGAAAATTTCTTTTCAATATTGGCAACTCACAGGAAATCCACAAAAGAAACTCATTATTGGCATGGAAGGTGGTTACCATGGAGATACATTTGGTGCTATGTCCGCAGGGAATTCGTTAAGCTTTCATCAAAGATTTTCAGAATGGTTTTTACCCGCGCATCATTTTATGGCGCCTCAACATGATGATAAGTCGAAAAGCTTGTGCGATCTTGATCGTTTGCTTAAAACCTATGGCGATCAAACGGCTATTTTATTTTTAGAACCCTCTGTCCAGGGGCCACGCGGAATACATTTGCAACCACAAGGATTTTTACAGGCTGTAGCTGAACGCTGTAAAGCTTATAACGTCCATTTAGCTTTGGATGAGATTTTTGTTGGTCTAGGACGTTTAGGTCATATGCTAGTATCCACCGCTGAAGGCGTGACACCTGATTTTCTGTGTTTATCTAAAACGTTAACGGGAGGCTATTTACCGTTAGCAACCACTCTAACAACTCAAAAAATTTATGATGCTTTCCTGGGAAATTTTAATGAAGGCAAAACATTTCTTCACGGACATACTTTTGCTGCAAATCCACTTGCAGCAGCTGTGAGTATTAAAAATATTGAAAAATTGAAGCAGCGTATTGCAGATGGCACCTTGCAATCCACGTGTCATTACTTTGGAAAAAGTGTTGAATTTTATTTTGGAAAACATCCTTTTGTAAAATCTATTCGGCAACGCGGACTTGCTTGTGCGATAGAATTATATCCTGGTAGCACTAGCACTCTACAAAACTTCAAATCCAATGAGCGCATAGCACATCATTTTTCACTTTATTTACGCAATAAAGAAATTTTACTGCGCGGTGTTGGAAACACGCTTTCGATTGTTCCACCCCTTTGTATATCAGATCAAGAAATCGATTTTTTATGCAAACAAACTGCAGCAGCTATTTTGGAGTACATGCATGAGCTTGTCATTAGCAGACCTGCAATACCTGTATCAATTGCCGTTTAATGATCTGATAAAACAGGCGCATGAGGTTTACAAAAAGCATCATGATTTTAATACAGTTCACTTATGCGGTTCTCTTTCGATAAAAACAGGGAGCTGCCCTGAGAATTGTGCTTATTGCCCGCAATCAGTGCACTATAAAACTTATGTTGAAAAAGAATCTCTTCTAGATCCAAATGATGTATTAAAAACTGCAGTACGTGCAAAAGCTCACGGTGTTACGCATTTTTGTTTGGGAGCTGCCTGGAGTTACGCGCCTAAAGGCAATGCTTTTCAAAAAGTGTTGGAAATAGTTAGAAAAGTGCATAGCACGGGTTTGCAAGTTTGTTGCAGCTTAGGAAGTATTTCTGAGGAACAAGCGCAGGCATTATTAGAAGCGGGATGTACAACTTATAATTATAATTTAGATACATCTCCCGAATTTTATCCAAAAATCATAACGACTCGCACATTTGAATCTCGTCATCAAACACTACAAATTATTCGAAAATCGAATTTAAAAATCTCTTGTGGTGGTATTTTAGGGATGGGTGAGTCGATAGAAGATCGTTTGAAATTAATTTATCTTATCAGTCAATTGTCGCCTCAACCTGAAATGGTACCACTCAATGCGCTTGTCGCTATCGAGGGCACTCCTCTTGGAGAAAAAACTTTTATCGATCCTTTAGAATATATACGTATCGTAGCTATTGCGCGTATTGCAATGCCACGAACAATTATCGCGATGGCTGCAGGTCGTTACAAAATGTCTTTCGAAACACAAGCGCTCGCTTTTTTTAGTGGTGCGAACGCTATTTACATCGGCGAACGGATTTTGACAACGTCTACACCTGACTTAAGTGCAGATTTAAACATGCTAGCCAAACTTGGAATGAATGCATATGAAAACCATATTGATATCAGGCAATGATACAGGCATCGGTAAAACATGGATTTGCCGAGCACTCACCAACTATCTTGTATCGCAAAATAAACGCGTGCAAGTTGTTAAAGTTGTTGAAACAGGCATCACAAATAATCAAAAAGGCGATGCTGCAACAGCTATTGAAAATTGTTCTCATCTCAATGAAAAAGAATACCAAGCTTTTACATTATATTCTTTTGTAGAGCCGCTGGCTCCAGTTACCGCATCTCAAAAGAATAATTGTAAGTTGTGCCTTGAGAATATTATTTGCAAAATAAAAAATTTACCTGAAACAGATTGGCGAATTCTCGAAACTGCAGGAGGATTAGCCGTTCCTTTAGATGAAACGGGCTTAGATTCTGTTGATTTAGCCTTAAATTTACCGGTAGATTATTTATTACTTGTCGTTCAAAACCGGTTAGGTGCTATACATCAAACACGTGTCTTAACCGCGTATGCGCCTTATTCAAAAATACCAACCGGTATTTGGTTCAACGAACCTACACCAGTAGAAAGTCATGTCACCCATTCTAATTATTCAGAACTTGCAAATCTTTCGATACCGATCTGGGGCCATCAGCATTATCGATCGCAAGAGCTCCAGTTTTTTGATGCCTTCTCAAAGCAAGTTACATTAAGTTAATTAAACATGCATAACATTTTACAAAAACATATTCATGAATATTTACAAACAAGAGAAAAAGCAGGATTACTCAGAGAATTAAAGTCTTGTTTTGTTCAGAATCATCCAAAAAATCTATACTTAAATCTTAACGACTACCTCCAATTAAGCCAACATCCAAAAATCATTCAAGCAGCTCAAAGAGCAATAGAAACATGGGGAACAACATCTTCTGGATCTCCTGCAGTAGGTAGCTATTGGCCCATTCATCAAGAACTAGAAAATGTTTTAAAAAAATGGTGTGGCTTTGAATATGGTTTACTTTGGAATTCAGGTTACACAGCAAACAAAGCTCTGCTGAGCACCTTGCCCCAGAAAGGTGATGTTGTTTTAGCTGATCGCGATGTTCACAACAGTATGTTATTAGGTGCGCAAGCGGCTGGCGCCAAACTCATACGTTATCATCATTTGGACTTAAACCATCTTGAAGACTTACTTCGTATTTATACACACTCCGATCGTACCGTTTTTGTTGTGACAGAATCTGTGTTTAGCATGGAAGGAGATTATCCTGATTTAAGTCAAATGAGTCTTTTAAAAGATCGTTACAATTTTTTCTGGATTGTGGACGAAGCTCATGCACTTGGCTGGTATGGACCGAAAGGTAATGGACTCGTTGCACAATTTGGAGTAGAGAACAATGTCGACGTCTTAGTAGCTACGCTTGGAAAATCGCTAGCCAGTCAAGGTGCTTTCACTCTCTTCCATCATTCTCATTTGCGGTCGTATTTATTAAATCGAACGCCGGAGTTTATCTATTCTACTTATTTAACACCTGCTGCGACGGCAGCAAGTTTAGCAGCAATTGAAACGATCCAAGCAGAATACCTTGGGCGCCAATCCCAATGGCTATCACAGACACTAAAATTTAAAAAACGCTTAAAACACCTTTTCCCAAATATACCTTTGTATGATAGCCCTATTCTTCCACTCATCATTGGCGAGCCTGGACAAACACTCAGTCTTGCTGCACAGCTTGCCGAACAACACCATATGTATGTAGGAGCTATTCGTCCTCCCAGTGTGCCAAAAGGAACTAGCCGTCTCCGTCTTTCTTTACATTGCAACTTGGCATTTGACTCACTCTCACAAACGCTTGAGGATTTTTTCGGCAAGTTTTTTTAGATTTCATAAACTAAGCTTATAAATGCAACGACGCATCGCCTGAATTGATAGCAACAATAGTCTTATTTTGTGTTTCCAACAATAATCCACCTTGATCATCAATACCTTTAGCAGTGCCGGATAAGGATTTTGTCGCTGTAGCAACTTTAACAGCTTTTCCTACTAAATAATCTTTCTCCTTCCATTGCTTTACAAATTTTGATAAACCAGACTTAGAAAATTGAATTAAGTGCGCAACCAGAAAATCGAGCATTATCCCTGCTATGAGATTGCGTGAAACAGAAATATTGGTAATGCGATTAATGGAAGTCCAGGGTTTTTCAATTTCGCAAAGCAGTTTTTCTGGCATATTAACATTTAAACCGATACCAATTACAACTGAACACGAACCATTATATTCTCCTGTGATATCAATTAAAATGCCGCCTAATTTATGATTATTCCACATGATATCGTTCGGCCATTTTAATTGAATGCCTTGGATTTTTGTCGCTTTTTCTAACGCGTGAACTACTGCAAGTCCACTAAGAATATGCAATCCAGTCAATGCTGTAATATCTACATTGAAATTCCATAACAGAGACATACAAATATTTGATAAAAAGGGAGAAGCCCAAGAACGTTCTAATCTACCACGACCAGCACTTTGATATTCAGAAAAACAAACAGCATTTGTATTTTTATTTTTTTTAGCATATGAAATCAGATAATCATTAGTAGAGTCAATGGAGTCAAAAATAAAAAAATTATCGAGTAGTGAAAGGCGTTGCGCAGACAGATATTTTTTAATTTTCTCTGTTGTTAAGAATTCTAAAATATGTTCAGTTTTATAGCCCCTATTAGTCGCTGATTCGATGTTAATGCCAAGCGCCGTCAATTGTTTTATCGATTTCCAGACTGCTCCACGACTCAAACCTAGAGACTTCCCCATGTCAGTGCCTGAATGATATTCATGATCATTCAAGATTGAAATCATTTTTTTCAAGTTGTTCGAAATGGATATTTTCTTCATAATTTACCGATCAAAAAGAGATAACTGTATCTCATTTATGTAGATAAATATACCTATCTCGACTTTTATTTTTTCATGATTGCTTTCATCGGAATTAATCGCGGTAACAATTATTTAATAACCAGTCAAAGCTAATAATTTTCGAAAAATATTGACTATCTTCTAGTTCTTCACTAATTCCATTTACATGAATAAGAACAGGCCGACAAGAAAAATACCTAGGCATCTTGAGTCGTAAAATTTTTTCTTCCATTACATCGATAATGTCTTTTTTAATATCATATTTAGAAAATTTAATTTCACAAACATATAAACAATCAAATCTTGTTTGAATCAAATAATCTATTTGACATCCCGGTTGTCTTGCGGTTTTGCGTTGGAAATAAGGCCCTTCTGATATGATATCTTCTGAGCGAATATCTAATAACTTGTGTATTAATTTCCGGTTACTTAATACGAGATTTTCAAACTGCAATCCCATGATGGTACTTAATCCTGGCAAAGATGTGAGAGTTCTCTCTTGAAAGACGCCGGATTCAATTTTTCGCTTATTGGGTTCGATATATTTTAAATAGAAACGTAAGTAATTATCGGATAGTCTATAATGGCTTAGTTTTGATGTTTTGCCATCTTTTATTTGCCAAGAAAAATCACGCGAGATAAATCCTGCCTTTGTAAGATCATCTAAATAAGTACTAATTACACCACCTACTTCTATGCCTAGCCACTTAGCAATTTGATTACGATCAGCAGGGGAGTCTCCCAGGCAAGTGACAATTTGTTTATATATGCTGCTTCGAGATGAAAATAAATCTGAAAATATTTGATCGAATTCACTAAACAGAATACCGCTTTTTTCAAAACAAAGCTGCCGAATATTTTCTTCAGCAGGTAAGTGTGGCTTTATCTCTTCAAGATATCTGGGTACTCCACCAGTTACTGCCAGAATTTTAAATTTTTCATAGGGCGAAATTAATTTTTCATTATTCCAGAATTTTTTGCAATCTGATAATGGTAGTTCTTCAAGCGTTAATATTAGTGATAAACGGCCCATAAATCCTGTGCTAGATAGAATATTTTCTTCTATCCAAGACGAAATAGAGCCACACAAAATTAATACGAGTTCAGGATTTTTTTTAAAATGATTATCCCACACGGTTTTGAGCTTTCCCAAAAAATCAGGATCTTTCGAGCCCATCCAAGAAATTTCATCGAAGAGAATAATGACTTTGTCTTTTTGTGTGTGCTCTGCCACAGCCCATAATAAATCCCACCAGTCATTGGTATTGTCAACGTAAATATTGAAGGCTTTTTTTATTTGTTTTGCAAAGGCTTCGCGTTGAGACTGGGCAGTTGTTTCTGGAGTAGGCGGTAGGCCGGTAAAAGAATAAAATTTTTCATGTTTTGCAAATTCTTCTGCTAATCTACTTTTTCCGATTCTACGACGACCTTTCAATACAACTAAACTCGCGGATTTCTTTTCGTAAACGCTTTTCAGCGTTTTTAATTCTTTTTCTCTGCCGATGAACCTTGTCATTTTCTATCTCATATTTTGAATGAGGCTATTCTCATCCGAAAAAAGACAAATGTCAATTATCGGATGTGATGCTGGCATCCGATAATATGCAAACTGGTACAATTCTGGTACATTTTAAGATATCAAAATGGATAATAATCGAAAATGGTATTGTAACTATATGATAAAATGATAATATTTGGCGCGCCCTTCGATCCTCGAACCCCCGACCACCTGGTTCGAAGCCAGCGTTGGAATTTTAAAGTTTGTTAATAATCAGCATCTTGCGACTATTTGGCTGTAACAAAACCGATCTAAATCAAGGTAAATTGGGGGTAAATCAACCTCAGCGGGTTACAAATTGGCTACAGTAGATAAACCGTTGAGGGATGGGTATAAGTAATAAAATAGTATATAAATACACACATCTATATACTATACTATTACTTATGACAAATCCGATTATTACTACCCAAAAAGCGATTATGTTCTTCCGCGAGCGAGGCGGGATATTGAGAACTAGCGAAGCCATTCGTCTAGGCATCAATCCCAAAACGCTTTATGCGATGCGTGGCCATGGGCTCATTGAAATAATGAGTCGAGGTGTATATCGCTTGGTGGATGAGGCGCTAGTGACAGATCAAATTGATTTGACGTTGGTGATAAAGCGTCTTTCTAGAGGAATTATTTGCCTGACTTCAGCCTTGGCATTTCATGAGCTGACTTCACAAATCCCGCATTATGTTTATGTTGCATATCAACAAGGGTGGCGGCAACCAAAGTCCGATTATCCACCGGTGAAGATATTCCGTTACTCAAAAAATTCTTTTGAAGCAGGCATTGAGTATCATGAATTTAATGGAATACAGATCCCCATTTATTCGGCAGCAAAAACTGTAGTAGATTGTTTTAAGTTTAGAAATAAGATCGGGCTTGATGTTGCCGTGGAGGCGTTGAAAAATTACTGGCATAAACATAAGAAAGCAACAGTGGATGAGCTGGTAAAATATGCTCGAATTTGTCGAGTGGATAAAGTGATGAAACCATATATCGAGGCGATTTTGCATGAGTAAAAAAATAATTAAAGACATGGGTGCATCTATCAGGCAGAAATTATTAAATTTGTCACAGCAAACCAAAAGACCATTTAACGAAGTGCTGACCTATTACATGATTGAGCGTTTCATTGATCGATTATCAAAATCACCTTACAAAAATCGATTTGTATTGAAAGGCGCGTTGATGTTTGTTGTTTGGGATTTATCGGACACTCGTGCGACGCGTGATATCGATTTGTTGGGGAAAACTCAAAATAGCGTCGAAAATCTTACACAGATTATTCAAGAAATATGTCGGATAGAGTGTCTGGAAGATGCGGCCATATTCATGGCTGATAGTGTAGAATGCCAGCCTATCCAGGAACAAAATGAATATCAAGGAATTCGTGCTTATTTCAATGGAGAGCTTGCTAAAGCAAGAACAAGAATGCAAATTGATATTGGTTTTGGCGATATCGTTTTTCCAAAACCATCAGATGTGAATTATCCTACGATGCTTGGTATGACATCGCCTGCCATATTAGGTTATACGCCTGAAACATTAATTGCAGAAAAAACACATGCGATGGTGCGTCATGGTTTGCGCAATAGTCGTATGAAAGACTATTTTGATGTGTGGGTTTTGTCTAATCAATTTGTATTTGAAGGCGCTCATCTTGCAGAAGCAATTCAAAAAACATTTTCACAGAGAGAAATGGAAATTACAGATACGACAACCCAAATTTTTGATGAATTGGTTGCTGATAATACCAAGAAAGCGCAATGGAACTCATTCGTTAGTAATAATGTTCTAACGATTGTGCCCGATACGTTTGAGGAAGTGATTGATCGGCTAAAATCATTTATTCAGCCGATTTTTGAATATAGTAGCAGGGGGAAGCCCTTCAGTTCATCTTGGCAGTGTCCTGGGCCATGGCGGTAAGAATAGCTAGTATGCGACAATATTTTTCGATAGTTATTGAACTCAATCAGTCGGTTATAACATGTAACCGACTAGTTGCATTTACAGATGTTACAAAATAGCGAAAGAGATTGTTATTTTCGAGCGAGAAAATTAAGTTGATTTTCTAGGATATCATTTAGCTAATGCTTATGGTTGGTTGAGCAAGAACATGAGAAAACATATACCCAAATTTATTGGCAAGCCAGTGCCATTTAGCATAAATTCCCATTTCTCTAGGGGTTTTACATGATTGCAAATTATCCTTTAAAAGCGTTGAAATTAGTGTTTTAAACTTATTATCAACATATCGTTTATCTTTTAAATAATTTATGTAGTACAACCCATCGTTATCAATTTCGATAAACATACGCAAATTAAGTGGGAGTAATTTAACAACTTCATTTTCAATAACAACTCTGGGATAGACGGCAACGTTTTCTTCAATTGAGACCGCTTTATTTAAAGCATTCCCAAATATTTTATTACCGTGATGCACCAATGTTCCCATGGTTATTGCTCCTCGCATGAGCATACCTTTATTCAAAGCAATGTGATGAAGCCATGAAGCATGGGAAACTAGATTACCTATATTACAGGCTGAATCAAATTCGTTGTCTGCAAAAGGCATAGAAATTGAAATGTGATCAGAATAACTTGAGATAGTTGGACTAATTTTTTGAAAGCTAATGATCCCGATTGAATGGGTATGGTTTGTGATTTCTCTTATAAGTGCTAAATTTGTATCGGAGAGGATTGTTGGGTTATCAGTCTCGCATTTTTCTAATTGAAGTTCATTATCAAATTTAGTGATTTCGTTTAACTTAATGCTAATTTCATCACAATTATTTGCGCCTTTCAAAATGTAAAAAAGTTGGTTTTCAAATCTAACGTATGCAGCAGTCCAGGCAGGTATAGAGAAATTTTCAAGATTACTATTGGTTGGCTTGATAGATGATCTAATTAAATAACATTTTCTAGGCGACGTGGGGATATCTTCCACATGATGCTGGCGATTATTTTTTACAAAAATATCTATTAGTTCTTCTATAACTGATAATTCTTCAGAATCACCATCAGTTTTTTTCTCTGTGCCAAGGATGTCCATATATAAAAGGAACTGTTTATTTTTTTCAGCGTTACTCATCGTTTTTCCTGAGCGTCTGGATGATCTTATTTTTTAAATCAGAACCTAGTAGTAAAAATCTAAAGGATTCTGTGGAAACCATTTTGATTCTAATCCCATTTAATCTCAAATGCTTCTCGCGTCTAAGAAATGTGATAACTAATTGATTTTATGTATTATTCTTATTTAATCGCTATTGTCTATCGGCTTGTCTACTAGAATAATGCATATAAAAAGTGCTTTAGCGCAAACCGCACTACTAATCTCTCTATAAATAATATTCATGTAAATCAACAAATTGGGTGCTTTAACACAATACTATCTGAATAAATCTACTATTAAACTTTGCGTTTCAATATATTTTTTGAACAGTGTTTAAAAGTATGTAATAATATTACCCAATTTTACAATAATAAGTAAGTATTTAGTCTGTTTATTATTTGATTAAACGAGTTATTAATTATGCCCTCTATTTGCACTGAGATTAACCATTTATCTTCTTTAAAAGTTGCATCTAATCAACGGATAAGCCATATCAAGGGTTCTCTGTACGCTAAGCCAGTAAACTGTTGTCTGACTTGCTGGTTGGGAATGCAATGATCAATGAATTAGAAGATCAACGATCTAAATGGCTGCGGGATCTCATTCGGTTTTTACCTCTAAAAAGTCAGTTCGTACTTTCTGGTAATGTACACGATCTTCACAGTGAAAATAAGGCGAGTGGTTCAGTATTCCGCCCACTAGTTTCTTGTTTGAATTCTGAGTTGCGATCTCACGGCTATTCTCTAGTGTTATGTTATGACTTCATTAATGGATTTAGAATTATTGATATCAGCTCAGGTCAGCAAGAGTATGAGGTTGCAGTAAGTTATATGAAGCAGTTAGGCCTTACTCCTGCTAATGGTTGTGCACCGGCAGGAATAGATCTTTTTGAGTCGGTATTAGAGAAAGTTATTTCATGGAAAGACGAGCCAATAGCGCTAATCGTTGATTATGCCTCGCGGCTAATAAGCAATCCAAGTGACATAAGTGATAATGAGTATCGTATTTTTACAAGAGCTTTGATACGGTCTCATGAGGCGAGAGGTCGTCCACATGGCATCCCTCTAAAGCCATTTTTTAATACTGTCCTATGGTTGGTTGAGAAAGAAGGTGATTTGCCTGATTGGCTAATTGTTGATAATTCAAAAATTAGGCATATCTCGATTCCAAATCCAGACTATCAGATGCGCAGAAGGCTTGCAGCTTCTCTTATTCAGTCTCTTGAGGGCGCAAGGGAAGCCTCAACTGAATGGCAAGAAATCGCCTTACAGAGCTTCGTAGATAATACCGAGGGCCTTTTGTTAGCTGATATGATGTTAATTGCGCAACTTTGCCGAGAGGAGAAATTAGGATATGCAAAAATTGGCGAAGCTGTTCGACGTTATAAGGTAGGTGTTTCAGAGGATCCTTGGCAAAAGATCGACAGGAAAAAAATACGAGATGGTCAGAGCTTTATTAAGGAGCGAGTTAAAGGGCAGGATCATGCACTTGTTCATATGCTGGATATCATTAAGCGTGCTGTGACTGGGGTTGGGATGCCACGTCGCGGTGGGCGACCAAGAGGCGTAGCTTTTTTAGCTGGCCCAACAGGTGTGGGAAAAACAGAGTTAGCTAAGTCAATTACAAGTCTCTTATTTGGAGATGAAAGTGCATATATTCGATTTGATATGTCAGAATTCAGCGCTGAACATTCAGATCAACGGTTAATAGGTGCTCCTCCTGGCTATGTTGGGTACGATGTTGGAGGCGAGTTAACTAATGCGATAAGAGAAAAGCCATTTAGCGTTGTTCTATTTGATGAAATTGAGAAGGCGCATCCGAAGATTCTCGATAAGTTTCTTCAAATTTTGGATGATGGTGTTTTGACTTCCGGTAGAGGAGAAAAAGTTTACTTTACAGAAGCATTTATCGTTTTCACTTCTAATTTGGGTATCTATCAAGTTGACGCAGCAGGTGAGAGGAAGGCGACAGTTTCGCCTTCAGATTCCTTTGATAAAATTCAAGTATGTATTCGGGAAGAAATAGAAAGACATTTTAAGCTAACACTAAATCGACCTGAAATACTAAATCGTATAGGTGAGAATATTATTGTCTTTGATTTTATTCGAACTGGAATAGCAGAACAGATTTTCGTTGATATGGTTAATAATGTGTTGGCTGATTTGAAAACGTCACGTGAAATTGAAGTGATGATTTCTTCTTCTGCTATGCAAGCCCTTAGAGAAATTTGCTTGAAAGAATTATCTAATGGCGGTCGAGGGATTCGAAACAAAATTGAAATGCATTTAGTGAATCCACTGTCTAGAGAGCTCTTCGATGAAGATGTTAAGTCTGGCGCACAGCTTTGCATTGCTTCTCTTGAGCATGGAGCGGTTACTAAACTATTTCTTACTAGCAATATTCAGAATGAGCACGCAGTGTCATGATGCTCAATCTTTCTCGAATTCATTTTCCAGTAACTACATTGGGTCCAGGAAACAGGATTGGCATTTGGTTTCAAGGATGTTCTATCCGTTGTAAAGGGTGCATTTCTGTTGATACATGGGGGATGAAAAAGGGCAGTGTTAGTGTAGATGAAATTATTTCTGTTATTGACCCTTGGCTCGATATGGCCGATGGAATCACGATATCTGGGGGGGAGCCGTTTGATCAGCCAGAAGTGAGCAATTGGATTGATGTCGCAGAAATTACTGGCAATACAGTGTCGCGTAATTATCTTGCTGGCTTGATCGTGAATGAATTGTTGTCGCAGTTAAATATTTACCAACATCAAGGATCAAGTCCATTTCTTGATGTGTGGCGTCAGTATAATGTGATGCAAGGAAAAGAAATCATGGTGCACGTTAACAATGACATGATTGTGGGTGTCTTCCATGATATTTCAGAGCAAGGTGAATTAATATTGCAGTGCGGTAATGGTAAATTAAAATATTTTCAGTGTGGTGAAGTGAGTGTGAGAACAAAAAATTAGTTTCTGCCATAAAAACCCATTAGCTCTGCACTAGCGAGAATATGATTTTGCATAGCGGATTCGACAGTCGATTTCGTGGCTTTTTCAGCGAGTGGTAGCATGCAATCTACTGCATATAATTTAAAGAAGTAACGATGTTCGCCCTCAGGCGGGCAGGGTCCGTAGTATTTGATATTGTTGCCAGAGCCTATTCCGTGTGTGCCTTTGGGTTCTTTGCCAGCTTCAATGGCAGTTGTGGTGGGTGCGATATTAAAAATGACCCAATGATCCCAGATGCCATCTGGGCGAATGTATTTAGGGACATCATGATCATCCATAATGAGGACAAGACTTTTTGTTCCTGCAGGAATATCGGCGATGTTTAATGGCGGGTTCATGTTGGCGCCATCGCACGTATATTGGCGAGGAATAAAGTTTTCATGTTCAAAAGCGCTACTGGTTAATCGCATCAGTGTGTTCTCCGTAGAGCATATATCAGTATAGCAGGAAATAGCGGTTTTGAGGAGGGGGTTTTTATTTAACTATTTGATAAATATTGATTTTATTTAGATGGGCGGGCGTTGTCATGTCCGACTTCTTTTTTCGGTGCGGGAATATTTAACGTCATTCGCAAATTTTCAATATATGTTTCAATCGGAAAAATTCTGTGATTGCTCTGCAATGTCGTTCCCAGTACGAGATCTACTATACTATTAATATCGGCTTTAATTTTTTTGGAGATATCACTGAAATAATCTTTCAATTTAGCTCGTTGCTCAACAAGCGCTTTTATAAAGAGATAATAAGCGTTTTTGACCGTGTCAGGGGAATCAAGCTCGGTATCCAGAAATTCTTGAGCCGCTTGCTTAATTGCCAAAATAGGGCGGTGATCGACGCGCTTCCATATTCCATAGTTACGTGCGTTAGGGTTTGCTGCGATATAGTCATTTGTTTGTGTTATTGCACTCTGTGCAATGCTTTTAATCTGGCGCCAATTCGCTTCGCTGTCAAATTTAGTTAAGTACCCATTCGATGGAGCAATAGATTGTAAGTGTGCAATGGTATTTGCCGCATGCTTGTTATCCATTATAAAAACAGAGGCGGATGCTTGCGGTTTCTTTGATTGTTCTGCTGCTACACTAGGCGTGATAAGTGGTGATTGTTGTTGTGTCTCTGCTTGCGAGGCATGAAATTCCGTTGTTTTATCCTGAGTGTGTAAATCAGCCATGCTAACAATCCGACCTTTCTTTACGACACTTAAAAAACTATTTGCTTCGTCTTGTGTTGTAAAAGCAAGTCGATATAGTGGAGTAGAATCCAGTTTCACATCAGGCGCTAACATCGTTTCCTCTGGTAAATAAACGAATCGTAATTCTTGAGGGGTTTCTGCAGGCGCTGGCAATTTTAGTTTTTTTAATTTTTCAGTAATTGTTTCAGGTGTCATACTCATATCTTGCCCATGTAAAAATCGGGTATCAGCGGGTTTCTTTGTTTTCTTGGATTCTTGTAATAATTTATCTAACGTCTGATTTATTTCTTGCTGCGGTGATTTAAATCCATTTATATAATGAAAAGTATGTGAATTATAGGAAGCATCTAGGGCTACACGCCCTTCAGCCCCTAGCAATAAACTCATTCTAAATGCAATTTCGTGTTGTGCTGTACCTATATGTTGTACATCTGAATAATTATGCATATGTTCTATGAATAGATCATTTTGCGTAATACGATAAAGAGGATTCTTGGGGTCTCTCGAAAAAAAACTGATGTATGAGAGGCCCTCATAGCTTGTCCATTTACCAAAATCTGCATAGGTTTGAAATGTTGTCAGATGGTGAAATAACTCTCTTGGCCACACAAATCCTGTATACCACTTACCGTCATTGCCAGGTAGCGGAACGCATAGCGCAAAGTTATCCTCAGGCAGGGTCGTCTTATAGGTTGTAGTTTGTATTTTTAACAATCTTACAAATTTATAAGTCCGCGCATGACTCATGGGTAAGCCTCAATGACTATGTATGTTAATTATAGTCGATAGAGATTGAATGAGAGGTGTTACACTAGAAACAGCCTAACCTATTGAAAAATCATGGAAACACCAGCACAATTTTCCCCACGTTGCGATTGTTTTCCATGTGTTCATGTGCGGCGCGTACGTCAGTGAAAGGAAACACCGAATCAATCACTGGTTTTAATTTGCCAGTAACAAATAAGGGTAGCCAGTGTTGTTTAAATGTCGCTGTGATGGCACGTTTTTCTGCGAGCGGACGTGTGCGCATTGTTAAGCCTTTTATCTGCAAGCGTTTCTTTGCCACAAGCGATAAATTGATTTCTGCTTTTGTCCCACCCATGAGACCAACGATACTTAAGCGTCCGGATGGTTGGAGAAGATCTAAATGCGTTGTGAAATAACTAGCGCCAACAAAATCAATTATCACATTCACGCCGTGTTGTTGCGTGAGGCGCATGATTTCTTCAGCGAAGTTTTGTTCTTTGTAATTAATAATCGTCATTGAACCAAGCGATTTTATTTTTTCAGCTTTCTCGGCTGAGCCTACGGTGGTAAAAATAGTCGCTTGCATTTGCGTGGCTAATTGTATGGCGGCTGTGCCCACACCGCTGCCACCGGCATGAATTAAAATTGTTTCGTGTGATTGCAATTGCCCCATGCTGAATACCGCTTCTTGTGCAGTGAGAAATGCTTCCGCCATACCAGCGGCTTCAACATAAGAAAGATTTTCCGGAATAGGAATCGCCATGCCATGATCAATCAAGCAATACTCGGCATAGGCGCCACTGGCAACTAAACCAAACACTTTTTCGCCAATACCAAAACCAGCAACGTTCTCGCCCATTGCAACTACTTGTCCGGCAATTTCTAAGCCTAAAATATCCGATTCACCGGGCGGTGGTGGATAATTGCCGCGTCGCTGCCATAAATCCGCGCGATTGAGTCCGCAGGCTTTGACGTGCACTAATAGTTGTTCGGGGCCGGGAATGGGTTGGGGAATATCAGTCAGCGTGAGTACGTCGAGTTCGCCAAAACCGTTTAACGTGATTGCGTGCATAGTGGATAACTCACAGAATGATGATGTGATAATTATACCAGCGGATGTCCCGAACAAGTAGCCCGTATGGAGCGAAGCGCAATACGGGATGGTATGCACTAAACCTGTATTACGCTTCGCTCCATACGGGCCACTTGTTACTGACGTAATCCAGAACTTGTTGCTGGTGCAAGCTGTAGTGCTTCAAGTTCTTTTCTTTCTACTGGTAGTAGTGAACTGCTTGGTTTATTTGCCCGTGAATACGCATCCATCGCATCTTGTAGTTTTTGTTTCGCAACTTTTGTATAACCCGCATTTTCACCATCGGTAATGCAGAGAATTTGATGTGCTGCACGGAATTTTCTGACGGCATTTTCTAGATGATCCAATTCTTTTGTTTCTTCATAGCGCTTTAATAAATGCTCCCCATACACAGCAAAAAATCTTGCCGGATAAGGATTGTTAGTATCCTTATCTGCTGCACGGAATTTTCTGACGGCATTTTCTAGATGATCCAATTCTTTTGTTTCTTCATAGCGCTTTAATAAATGCTCCCCATACACAGCAAAAAATCTTGCCGGATAAGGATTGTTAGTATCCTTATCTGCTGCACGGAATTTTCTGACGGCATTTTCTAGATGATCCAATTCTTTTGTTTCTTCATAGCGCTTTAATAAATGCTCCCCATACACAGCAAAAAATCTTGCCGGATAAGGATTGTTAGTATCCTTATCTTCAGCCCAATATTTTTCTAATTCTGTGAAAGCTTGTTCTGCTTCTGCAGTTTGCTTATTTTCAGCAAGCATCATTGCCCAGCGATTTTTAGCTCTGGCGTATTGATCATCGCAAGCATTATTTTTTTCATACATATCTAATGCGGTTTTATAAGTGGCGATAGCTTCATTGAGTTCGCCCATTTCATATTGCATCAGCGCTTTTACGCAATAGGCAAAGGCGGCAATTTTAATATCCTTATTTTTTATAAGGTGCTCGGTGATCATAGCAATTTGGCTTTGGCAATGTTTGATTTTAGCTGAATTTTTCGTTTTTTTAGCAGCAGCTAATTGTTGCTGATAGGTAAATGCATGATGATTATGATTCCAAGCAAGCATGTAATCCAGTTTGTCTGTTTGTTCTCGCAGTGGTTGAGCTGCGGCAGCATTAGATAGTGTGTAAATGCTAGCGTTGAGTTTTTCCTGAAACGTGATAGCTATGTTGAAACCAGCAAGATTTAAATGCTCCCATGCGCGCTCAGGATCACGTTTCACATGATTATAGTAAGTGCCGAGCTGTGTTTGATGCTCAGCTAAAATACAGTTTTCTTCTTTGGTTAGTGGCGAAGTTGCTAATGTTTTAATAGCAGCTTCTATCTCGCCAAGCTTTGCTTCATAGGGCTTAATTGTTTTGTAATCGTTCCAATTAAATTGAGGTAATGTGGCGAGCTCAGGAAGTAGCTTGGGGCTAACTTCAGTAATCGCATCCTGTGTGGCTTTCAAAATAGGTGAAGCAGCCTGATCTTGATATAATTTTTCTTTAATTGTTAGTGCTTTTCTATAGGCAGCATTAGCGAGTGTGTATTCTGCGGCGTTTTTATGGATATCGCCGATAAAATGCCATGTTTTTGCAATATCAGCATGTTCTTCTGTTTCGTAGTAAGTAACTTGTTGCTGATAAGCATCTCTTAAAAGTGCCAATGCATCTTTATGCTGACCTAAGCGCATCAAAATATTACCGAGTGATTGCATAGTAATGAATTTGATAGGATGTACGCTGTGTGTATCGTTGCAAAAAACGTCCCACAGGCGCGCAGCTTCTTCAAGCGCGGCTTTTGCTTCAGCTAATTTATTTTGTCTGGTTAGTGTCACACCAAGCAGATGAAATGACTCAGCAAGATCTAAATTGACCGTAGGGAAATTTTCTTGCAATCGCTGTTGTATTTCAATAACTGTTTCAAATGCATACTGTGCGTTGCTACTGAATTCTGCTATTTGTGCAGGCGTATTTTCGTTAGCAAAACTTTTACGATGTTGCACGAGGCCGATGTAGCGCATGGCATAGGCTATACCAAGCTGAGTTTCTCGCGTTTCATCATGAGTGGGATAAGCGTCAATGGCTGCTTTAAACAAAGTATCGTCTTGATAGCCGCCATCAATAATGTAAGCAGCACCGACTAAGTTGCACGCTTCTGCGAATTCTGCTGTTTGTGCTGTCGTGAGTGATTTAAATTTTTCGAGATAGTGGCTAGCAAGATCTTTATCGCGCTTATGGAATAGATAATAAATCCCGACTTGTTTGTATATTGTTTTTAGCTCAGGAGCTGAAGCGCTGTTTTCGATTGTGTTAATGAATACAATCGCTTCGTCGATTTGCCTTGCTACTTCGTCGCCCTTAATATGAACATTGGTTTTATCAAATTGAAGTACATTTTCTAATATTTCTAATTGTTTTCTGAACATAAGTAATCCCGCTGCATGATTTCTGATCGCGCAATGCTAGTGGGATTAGGGTCTTAAGTCAATGAAGAATCTATATGTAGAGCCGTAGGGTGGACAAATGCGCAGCGTGTCCACCAAATGCTGGTGGACACGCTGCGCTTTGTCCACCCTACGGTTCTACTATATATTTAGAACGGAATATCATCATCAAAACTATCAACAGGTTCTGCTGAGCTTGTTTCAGTGGATTTACCTGTTGCGGCTGGCATATCGCCGCCTGCTGCGCCACCACCTGCTTTACCACCTAACATTTCTAATGTATCAGCAATAATTTCTGTGGTGTAGCGATCTTGACCAGTGGTTTTATCTTGCCATTTACGGGTTTGTAAACGACCTTCGATAAATACTTTCGAGCCTTTGCGTAAATATTCGCCGGTAATTTCTGCTAAACGATTGTACATCGCAACGCGATGCCATTCGGTGCGTTCTTGGTTTTCGCCACTCGCTTTATCTTTCCAGACTTCAGTGGTTGCAATGGTGATGTTAGCGACGGCTAAACCATTGGGGGTGAAGCGAACTTCGGGGTCTTTGCCCAAGTTGCCGACGAGAATAACTTTGTTAACGCTGCCTTTTGCCATGAGTATTATGCTCCTGAATTTTAATGTTATCTAAATCAAATGCTTTCCCGTTGCGGGACGGGTCTATCGTGGGTGAGATACCGAATGTTGCGGGTTTTTCATACCAGATGCAATAGCGAACCATAGTAGCGTAAGCAACGCTGAAAATAAATAGACATGCGCTAATCCAAAAGTCCCATATAACCAACCACCCAGCGATCCCCCGACAAAGATACCCAGAAATTGTGAGCACGAATAAATTCCCATAGCGGTGCCTTTGCGTGCTTTGGGTGCGGTGCGTGATACGTAAGATGGTAGAAAGGCCTCTAATAAAGAAAAACCCGTGAAAAATAACCACAATGCGGCCGCCGACAGCAGTATATTGCTTGTCCAGCCGGTTAAAATTAATTCAGAAATACCGAGTGTGGCGATGCCAATTAAAAAGAATCGTTTTACTTGTTGGTTTTTTTCAGCGTACACAATCATGAGTAAACTGAAAACAAATGCGAGTAGCAACGCTGGCAAGTAAAGATGCCATTGTTTATCACCCGGCAGCCCCGCCAATTTTTGCAAACCAATGGGTATTACCACGAAGCTTGCCGTAAAAATAGCATGCAGAAAAAATACGCCCATGTTGAGACGTGCCAATTGCGGTTCTTTTAACAGGGTGAAAAATTGTGCGGCCTCAGGTTCCGCATCGCTGTGCCACGTGCTATGTTCGGGTGTTGGCACCACAAAAAATACTAATAAAATAGCGATAATACTGAAAATAGCGGCTAACCAAAAAATCCCACTCACGTGAATAACGTTCACGAGCAGAGGCCCTAATATCATCGCCAATGAAAATGACATACCAATCGTCATGCCATTGATTGCCATGGCTTTTGTGCGTTGTTCTTCGCGGGTAAGATCAGCAATCATCGCAATAATGGTGCTGCCCACAGCGCCGGCACCTTGCAGAGCACGACCCAGAATCATTATGTAGATAGAGTGCGAACAAGCGGCGATGACACTGCCGATAATAAAAATGCATAATCCAGCGGTGATAACTGGCTTGCGACCAAGATGGTCGGACAACATGCCAAAGGGAATTTGTAATAAACCTTGCGTTAAGCCATAAATTCCCATGGCCATCCCAATCAAGAAGGGAGTGGCACCCATTAAATCGCGCGCATACAACGCAAATACCGGCAGAATCATGAATAATCCCAGTAGTCGCAATGACATAACAGAGGCGAGAGAACTAACAGCGCGACGTTCGGTGGAGGTCATTTTTTTTATTGGCATGGGCGGGCTCCTTATTTTGGTGTAAGAGTATAACGTAGAACTGTAGGGTGGACAAAGCGCAGCGTGTCCACCGTTTTACCTAGCTGAGTATCGCAAAAAAATTAAAAAAGCCTGTCTTTCCCGCGAAGGCGGGAATCTATTTATAGATTGCTGCATACCATCAATAGATTCTCGCCTTCATGGGAAAGACAAGATTGGGGTGAGATTACTGTTAAATACAATGAATTATAAAAAAATTCGTGGGGATATCTCAGAGCGAAGCGCAATACGGGATGGTATGCGAATCCTGTTGTGTTACACTATTCGGTTCATTTTATTAGTGTAGATATTTTCCCATGAAAGAAATCCAAGTCCGCGGTGCCCGCACGCACAATTTAAAAAACATCAATGTCAATTTGCCACGCGATAAGCTCATTGTTATTACCGGGCTATCGGGTTCGGGTAAATCATCGCTGGCTTTTGATACATTGTATGCAGAAGGGCAGCGTCGTTATGTGGAATCACTGTCTTCTTATGCACGCCAATTTCTTTCCATGATGGAAAAACCCGATGTCGATCACATCGAAGGACTTTCGCCGGCGATTTCAATCGAACAAAAATCGACATCACACAATCCACGTTCTACCGTGGGTACCATTACGGAAATTCACGATTACTTGCGTTTACTATTTGCTAAAGTAGGGCAGCCGCGCTGTCCTCTACATAATTATGTGTTAGAAGCGCAAACGATCAGTCAAATGGTTGATACTGTATTGGCATTGCCAGAAGACAGCAAAATCATGATATTGGCACCGGTTGTCCGTGAACGTAAAGGTGAGCATATTCAACTGCTGCAAGAATTACGTAGTCAAGGCTATGTGCGAGCGCGTATTGATGGCGATATTGTTGAATTAGACCAAGCGCCCAAATTAGATTTACGCAAAAAGCACACGATTGAAGTGATTATCGATCGTGTGAAAGTACGACCAGATGTGCGGTTACGTTTAGCTGAATCGTTTGAAACAGCGCTGCGATTAGCCGATGGTATTGCTGCCGTTGATTTTATTCACGATGATGCAAGTGTAAAAAAGAAAACGCAAAAAGAAATTGCATTTTCTTCAAAATTTGCTTGCCCTGATTGTGGCTACAGTCTCACCGAATTAACGCCGCGTTTATTTTCATTTAATAATCCAGCGGGTGCTTGTTCTACGTGTGATGGCTTGGGGGTGAAGCAGCATTTTGATCCTGACTTAGTTATTGTGGATGCGAAATCCAGTTTAGCAGAAGGTGCTATTCGTGGTTGGGATAGACGTAATGGTTATTATTTCCAATTGTTATCTGCATTGGCGAAGCATTATCGTTTTGATATGGATGAAGCATTTTTCCGCTTACCGAAAAAAATTCAAAACATCATTTTATACGGCAGTGGCGATGAGTTAATTAAATTTCAATATAAAAATGAAGACGGTCGTGGATTCACGAAAACATCGAATTTTGAAGGTGTTATTCCGAATATGGAACGCCGTTATCGTGAAACAGAATCGGAAATGGTGCGCGAAGAGTTAAGTAAATATCTTGCTACCAAGCCGTGTGATAATTGTGAAGGATCGCGTTTATGCCAAGCTGCACGCCATGTCTTTGTTGCTGATACGACGTTGCCACAAATTGCCGCATTGCCGATTGATCAGGCGAGTGAGTTTTTCACGAAGTTGGAATTGCCAGGGTATCGCGGTGAAATTGCCACAAAAATTGTGAAAGAATTAACAAGTCGCTTAAATTTCTTAATCAACGTTGGCTTGGATTATCTGAGTTTAGATCGCAGTGCAGATACGTTATCCGGTGGTGAAGCGCAGCGTATTCGTCTCGCCAGTCAAATCGGTGCAGGTTTGGTGGGCGTGATGTATATTTTAGATGAACCATCGATTGGTTTGCATCAGCGTGACAATACGCGTTTATTAAAAACACTTTATCATTTGCGTGATTTAGGCAATACCGTGATTGTAGTCGAGCATGATGAAGAAGCGATTCGCAGTGCCGACTATGTGTTGGATTTGGGTCCGGGTGCGGGTGTGCATGGCGGTTATATAGTTGCGGAAGGTAAACCCAAAGACATTATGCAAAATCCGAAATCCGTGACGGGGCAATATCTTTCCGGTAAAAAAAGCATAGCCGTGCCCGAAAGACGCGGTCGTTTTGATAAGAAAAAAATACTGTCAATCACGGGTGCCCATGGGAATAATTTACGACATGTGAATGTCGATATTCCTATTGGGTTGATGACATGTATTACGGGTGTGTCAGGCTCTGGGAAATCAACATTGATTAATGACACATTAGGACCGGTTGCATCGCGCGTATTAAATGGCGCCGGTCAGCGTGAAGCAGCACCGCATGACAGTATTGATGGTTTGGAATATCTGGATAAATTAGTGGATATCGATCAAAGCCCGATTGGGCGTACGCCACGTTCTAATCCAGCGACTTACACGGGTTTATTCACACCTATTCGAGAATTATTTGCAGGCACGCAAGAGGCACGCTCACGTGGTTATGCACCAGGACGCTTTAGCTTCAATGTGAAAGGCGGTCGTTGTGAAGCATGCCAAGGTGATGGTGTCATCAAAGTTGAAATGCACTTCTTGGCAGATGTGTATGTCACCTGTGATGTGTGTCAAGGCAAACGTTATAATCGTGAAACGTTAGAAGTCACGTATAAGGGTAAGAATATTCAACAAGTGTTGGAGATGACCATCGAAGATGCGCGCGTGTTTTTTGATCCGATTCCGACGGTGGCGCGTAAGTTGCAAACATTGGTGGATGTCGGTTTGTCCTATTTGTGTTTAGGACAAAGTGCGACAACGTTATCCGGTGGCGAAGCACAGCGCATTAAATTATCTCGCGAGTTATCACGACGTGATACGGGGAAAACACTTTATTTGTTAGATGAGCCAACGACAGGTTTGCATTTTCAAGATATTGAATTATTGCTAACAGTATTGCATCGTTTGCGCGATGCAGGTAATACCATCGTGATTATTGAACATAATCTCGATGTGATTAAAACAGCGGATTGGATTATTGATTTAGGTCCAGAAGGTGGCAAAAAAGGCGGGCAAATTCTTGTAGCGGGTACGCCAGAAGATGTTGCAGCACATAAAAAATCATACACAGGGGAATATTTGAAGTCGTTATTGTCTTAATAGAATATAGCTCCCTTCTCCCGCTTGCGGTATTGTTGAATAAATCAAAATTTCAACATCTCCCTTCTCCCGCTTGCGGGAGAAGGGTTGGGGATGAGGGCCTGTATGTAACCACATTATGTATTATATACACATATAATGCAGATCATAACCGCCCTCACCCCCGCCCCTTTCCCCCAGAAAAGCCCTGCGGGAGAGGGGATAAATAGAATCAACCATTCAATTGCCGATAACCATGCGTCAGCACAGCTTCTTCATCTGTCGTTGCTACTCTAAATTGCGATTTAAAAAATCGTGCGCTACTGGTAGCAAAAGGTCTGCCATACCAATGTCCGGTATTTTGATTCATTAGGCGATAATATTTTTCATATTCATCGCGGCTTAAGAAAGCCTTGGTGTTGGGTTCTGGCTGTAATTGTTGTTGCACTTTCTGAATGAGTGTTGTTTTTACCGCATGTCGCATGGTGCGCCATGTTTCTGTGTTACCCGTGCCGTCATCGCAACAACTCGATGTTTTTAGGCGAACGGCACCGAATGGATGAGTTGGTTCGCGACCTTGTTGGACATCATGCATATACTCGGAAAGTGCTGCTAGCTCGTCGATAGTAAGTTTAGTAATTTCTTGTAGAAAATAATCACGCTGATTCTCTTGTGGCTCTGAATGTAATGTGGGAAAGTTTTCATACTCCATCGTCGTCAGCATAGCAGATACAGTGGGATGTGCTGCTATATAAGCTACGAATGGCTCTGGTGATGGCGGTGGCGTAGACAATTCAGGTGTAACAACAGATGGCATAGGCGAGTCGGGAATAGCAAGTTGCCTAGGTCGCTGCGCTTCCGGGAATGGATAGCTGTTTAACAGAGTTTGGAAATTATGATCGTATAATTTGAAAAGTATCGCCGGCGATTGCGGAAAAATAAGATCCTTTCTTTTATCAACAAATTGTTGGTAACGTTGTTTTAACGCTTCAACTGCGTGTGCGCCATGCTGATGGATAAATTCAATGAATTCGGGTAGTTGAACGGCCGCAAGCAGCATTTTTTGTTTGCGTGCCATCATCCAGTCAAGCAGTCTCGTTTTACGCGCTAAATTAAAAAATACCGCATCGGCGATGTTTTTAATAATTTCATCAGGCATGATGATTTTTTCAAGGATGGCACGGTGTTTTCTGTATTGGTAGTCAGGTTGTTGTGGCAGTGCTTTAATTTTATTCTTCAAATTTTCTGGCAGTGGATAAGAGTGTGTCCACCAATGAGGTGGTATAAAATGTTGTGGTAAAAATGTTGTTTGTAATAGTGGGGAATTTTTTAAGTCATCAGGATGGATTTCATAGGCGGTGACTGCTGATACTCCGGCAATTGTATTTTGTACCCCTCGAATGATCTGTATAGCGCTGGTATCAGACCAATGTTGGAGTTTGTATGGCAATGTGAGTGGTGCGATAGTTCTATCAAAATCAAATCGCATGGCTGCATGAGTATCTTCGCGCATGCCGCCATTGTTTATGTGAAAATCCGCTTCTGCTAACTGAATGCAAGCAATATCAATTTCGGCGGCGCCATTGAAATCCTGACTGGCCCATTGGTTTAATCCAGAGAAATTATAAATCTTCTGGTGAGCAACAACCACTTTCTCACCCAAAAATGTGTGAAATACAATTTTTTCTGAGAGCACGGCTGTGGTGTCGCTAATGCCGTTGTTTTCTTGCAAAGTAGATGGTTGGTGGGGGCCAATATACAATTCCATCATTGTGCCGCTAAATACTTCCAACTCAGCAACATCTCTTGGTATGCCCCGTTTTCTAACAAACTCTTTTTTAACATTCGCAATAGTTAGCGTGACCGTTTCTGTAGGATACGTGCTAATTTTAAATCCTGCTCCAGCCGCTTTAATTTGTGAGGATGAAACACAGCTTTGATTGATAAGTTGTTCATAGGCTGTTATTTTTGCCTGCAAAAAATCCGTTGCTCTCATTTCCAGCGTGATGAAGCTATCCTTGAGTGTGCCCGCATTAAATAATTCGTTTAATTCACGTAAGGCTGTCAAGGTGTGCTGTAAGTTTATTGAATTTTGTTTGGATGTGCTGGATAGGGTGATTTTTTCTTGGCGGTGTTCGAAATAACAAATTAATGCCAAGCAAATCGCATATTTGTTGGGATTAAAATTAATTTGAATGTGCTCATAAAGATAGCCTGATGTGTGCGCTGCTTTCTTGGTTATTTCTTCTTTTAATTTGTAATAACCGGGTGTACTGGCTGGAATTGCTGATCCGTTTATTAAGTTTTCTAATGACAGAAAGGTATATGCTAATGGTGTTAATTGCCAATGTTTGCCAGTGGTATTGCCATAGAGAAAAAATTCGTTCCGATGTAGAATAAGTATAGGCGAACAGCCCAGCCTGTAAGATTCCCAGGCGACTTCATTGAGGTTGAGTGTTTTGTTCTTATCATAATGCATATAATAAATTTGGTTAGAACCCACGAAGTTTTGTGGTTTTGCTCTTAATGGGGGTGGTGCGGGGCGGCCATAAAATATTTGCGCAAGTTTATATAAAGCCGTGATGCTGTGAATTTCAGCGGTTTGTTTTTTATCGTCAATGATAAATGCTTCGTCAACTAGATCAATGCCCGTTGCTTTGTGAAATACACTACCCAAACCGCCATCTTTGTTGCGATCTTTGTTGCCACTGCGGTTTAATGCCAGATACAGCTCATGGGCATCAGCAGGGCGGCCTTGTAAAAGTTCAATAATTAGTTTTGGCATCGTAAGTGCATCCGGTGGAGACGTTGTGCAAAAACACTGGTAATGTAGGGTGGGCTCCGTTTAAAAGTACAACGGGTAAACTTCGCGTGACGTGCCCACCATCTTGCCACGTATTCCTTAAGAGTTTTAATAGCTTACTATATGTTTCTTAAGAAAATATTAATCTACTCAGCCGCTATCTCTCGTGCATCGGCTCTACCATAGTCGTCTGCTACGCTAACCATTAATCCCTCAGGCCTGCTTCCATAATAACTAATTGATTTCGTTGAGTTTTTCCTAAAAAAGCATCATGAATAAACCAAATATAACACAATACCTATAGGGTTCCTCGAAGGGGAAGTGCCGCGCGTTGACTGCTTAAGATGAGTTTATCTATGGCGTCTTCTTGACTGATCAATCGGTTGGGTTCTAGCAGAGTATATGTCATCTTGTTGTTCAGAAATCCAACCCTGCTTCTTAACTAAGGGCAATGCATTATCTTCCACGGTTGATAGCGGATGCGATCCTGATGCCGCTGATTTTTGCGAGTTGCTGGGTGAGGTTATGATATTGGTGCTGCTGTCGTTATTCATCTTTGTTACTTCCGAACCTACATAAACTCGAAGCTTTGATATCCCCTGGGTTACTTTATCCTTGAAATGCTTAAGCATTGCAGACATATCTTCAGCCGGTTTATTGAGATCGGCATAATGGTTGCAATTTTCTAACTCCTTAATGCCAATTATTTCTTTTAGGTCATCCGGTAAACTCTTATGAACACCTTTCAGCCCCAGTGAACCCGGTGCATTTTCTTGTGCATTTTGTTGTTGATGACGCGTAAAATACAATTCGGAAAAAATTCGGCAAAAATTATTTCGCTTCACTGTGTTATCCTCATAGTGTGGCAATTCACCATAACGACTAAAATAATCATACATCGCATCAGTATGTAAAATTTCCGTGCCTTTACGGTCTTTACCACTTTTGCATGAGCCATAAGGTAGACCACCTATGCGTTCAACGATAATTTGTTCGAGCGAAGCATAAAAGAATTCATCGCGACGATTCAGAGGTGGCTTCGTGCCAAGAAGGCCTTTAGTTATATTTCTCATATCATCCCGTTTAACAATTTCGGGGAACTCAATATATTGCTGCAACGCATTAAACAAAATCAGAATATCTTGTTTTTGTTGTGGCGAATCCGATTGATCTGACATTTTAATGAGTTCAACAACTGAATTAAGTTTTGCTTTAATCAGCTCACTAAGATTACTGTCAATTTTGTCGATTTGCTTAAGACGGTTGAGCAAATCAACGATTTGTTTTAAGTCGTCTTTCACAGAATCAAATAACAAATCACCATGCGTTTTATCAACCATCTTGAGTATAAAGCCAGCCGCAATATCTTTAATAAAATGAGCAGCATCTTTAATAAGACGAATAGCGTTAGGCCCATTATTTTTTTCTGCTTTTGTAATATCGCCTAAACTAGCGAGTTGACGATTGAAAGTACGATTAGTTGAAATGAAATGTGGGTGAATATTATATTGACTATCATTCGCTGCTTTTAAGCACAGTGTATTGTCGGTATTGATCGTAAACCCGATTTCTTCGAGAGTCTTTTTTGCTTTATTTATTTTTTCTGGGTTTGTATTGTTGGTTTGAAGAATATGAAAGGCATCGGCAATTTCTTTAACCACTTCAGCCTTGAATTGATGCATAAGATTTTCATCACTTTTTTTGCCAGAAAAGGCTTTTGTAATTAATCCTGGCGAAACCAATGTCTGAAATAATATGGGTAAATCAATAGTTTTCTTTTTATCTATACCCCACTTGGTTATATGCGCCGAAATTTTTTCGCTTAATGACGTCATAATCACTTGCGCGATATTCTGACGAGTCAGCTGCTTGCAAAGTTTCTCATCGCCGGCAAGATCAATAGCGGTGACAATACCTGAGCGGGCACGATGCGAACTTAATTTTAATTTTCCGTCTTCATAAACTAGCAAAACATGTTCTGAATAATTGGCCAGACCCGGTATGCCGCGCAACGTGGTGGGGATGGTTTTAAGTAAATCACTTACCTTGGGCCCTGATGTATTTCTTGCTTCATGAAGGGTATCTTTTAAATAGTTTTGCTGCCAGTGGGGTAGTTTTGTAAACCACTTAGGTACCTCTTTATCATTCTTAGAATATATTTTTAGATATTCAGCTTCTTGAACTGCTGTTAAGCGACAGCGAGGGATTTCGATTTGCACGATGGTTTGTTTTTTGGTTTCATTGTGGAGGTTTTGATATTCATGATCAGAAACAGTTGCCAAAACCTTGCGCCCATCCCGCCACGTTGCAAAATTTTCAGCAGCTAATAATTGCTTAAATATATTTTTTATATCGTTACCTCCAATGAGTTTTTCAGCAACATCTCTGATGTTACCAAGATACTCAAGCAGGAGTTTTTCGCCATCGTGAAAATTCTTGACGGATTTCATGGTGCTTATATACGTTTGGTAATGCTTGTTACATTCAGCTTTAACTCTTTCTTTCAGATTTTTTATTGCTAATGGGTTGAGTCGATTTATCTCAAGCGTTAGTTTAAAATTATCCTCCGGCATATTATCTAACATGAGGTTGAATCCGTTATGGTAAGCCTCGCCCCTGGTTAGATAATTATTTTGATGGTCATAACGACTATCTTTATTGTTAACGGGCGCTTTGGGGGTGAGGGTTATGGCATCGATAGTAAGAGCTTCCTTTTCTTCAGAATCTGATTCATCCATATTATTCGATGAAGATTGCTCATCTAGTTCATATGAAATAGAGTCATCCATGTTATTTGATGATCTTTGCTCATCCTGTTCATCCGACACAGAGCCATTCATCTGCTCGCCAAAACCTAACATGTGAATATCATTAGACCCTGTTAATTCTTTAATGTTTAGCCCCATACTTTGTACGTCTTGGAGAATTTTTTCCTCCATCGCTTTCTTTAAATCTAACACATCCAGATGACTTGACTGACCAAGCATGCTTTCACCCGTGGTGGCACGATGAGTGCTTTGAAGTGTTTCTTCAATATATTTACTGTATGAGCAAGCAGATGCAGCATTTCGTCTGATAGCTTGTTCTGCTAATGTAGACATTTTATGCTCGCTGGAACTTTCCTGTTGATACAACACCCCGTCTATCTCAAGGTCGCAGGTTCCGAATGAGCTAGTACTGGCTTCAGCCATGTTATGCTTGTGTTGCGTATCCGCGAAGGTCTTTCGAAATCTTGCCTTTTCGCTTAGATCATCATGGTAGTGAATGATTTTTCCTTCTGTATGAAACTGTCTATACATTGCGCCTGTTAATTCGGAAATTTCTTGTTCGCGATCGAGTGCACTTTTGCAGCCACCCATGCGAACGCCGAGTAATTCTGCGATAATGCGCTCATAACATGCTTTATAAGTTGTTTCATTTGAGTCGCCGAGAGCTTGCCCTAGGGTGGCGCTTCTATCGCTGGGCGATACTGCGCGCAGAGGTAAAGTCATGGTTTTTGCTATAAGAGCCGCGCTGCCCATGACTACTCTTGCTGTTGGGCTATTCAAATCTTGGCGTCGTCGCAAAGCACCTAATGTTGTTTCGTGCACGAGCGATTTTAAATTCACCGCAGCTTGTAGTAATAAGCCTAGGTTTTTTTGTGATTGCTCTGATAAGTAGCCATTGTAACTACCTGTTGTTAAATGATTGCATAATACTTTTACCGCCTGTTCTTCTTTGTCTGTCATTTTTTTGCCGGGAGTCAGTATGCTTTCATTGGGGCTTGCTAAAAATTGATGTACGATTTCCAGACTCTCGCTATCGATCGGCGGTAATGTTCGAAGAAGGTTAATTTTTTCATTGGCTAAGTCTACTAAGTCTTGGGCATGTTGAATGTCATCAGAGTAGCGTATGGTATTTTTTTCCCATAAGTTGATGCCATTGTTGGTTTCTTTGATGGTAAAAAGTATCCTTCTCGCATTGTCAGGCACTTTATCATCCGCTTTTAAAATGTGGACTTCGTTGTTCTCATCCAGATAAATTGCTTTTTCCTTTAGCGCATTTCGTAAGGCTTCGTTAGCTTGTTTTTTTCCTGCGATCATATCCTGAGGATTTTCACCTCTATCATCGTCAGAAATTTTCGTTACGCCATATCGCAGTGTGCCTGGATCAACTAATGTTTGATGGAGGATGGGGATAGTAATGTCATCTTTTGGGAGTAATTTGTCCCACATTTCAAGATGTTTTTCTACATAAGCTTTTAGCCTGTCATCCGCTATCATGTGGAGATGGTTGGCGGTTGTGATACGTCTTCTTTCGTCTTCGTTTTTAATGTGGGTGGGTGACGTTATTCCCAAGCGTGTACCACTAATAATTTGACTGGGTTCATCACGGTTGCTATTACACAAAATAGTTGCTTCTTCCCAGGCATTGGCTGGATTGGGTGTGCCACGTTGCATGGGTGTAGGTGACAGCGTCAGCACGGATGGGTTATTTTCATAAAAATGGTTAGCCCAGGCATGTTTTTCTGAAAATTCAGCAAGCCATACTTCGTTTTTATAATCTTCATTAGGTTTGAATTGGATACGTTTTCCAAACGATAGCGAAGTGATGGGATCATTGCCTTTTCCTCGTACCGTGCAAATGGCTTCATCTTGTCGGTCCATAATCAACAAGAAGTCGCGAGCTTCTCGGATGCCTTCTGTGGCGGTTTTTGGTTTTTTATAACAGCCTGATGTAACAAGAATATCGGTAAGTACACCATTCATTTTTTCATATTCAATCTGAGCATTTTTTAATATTGCAAGATCTTCTGGTTTTTCGGATGCGTCGTTTCGATAAGTTGCCATAGTGGCATGAAATTTTTCTAACACTTTTAAGATTTTATTAATTTGATCGCTATGCAGCTGTTGCTCTTTCGGGTCGATGAAACTGTGTTGCATAATGGCAAGAGCACCACGGATACTGTCAATTCCTGATGCGAAGAAGCTATCAACGGTGACATCGATATTTTTTTCTCTGCGCGGAAAAACACGCACTGTTTGGTTGTTTACGTTAACAATGTATGATGTAGAGTTGCGTTGTTTTTCTCTGGTTTCTTTGAGAAAACGATCAAGTGATTGGCTATCACGACCGTGTGTTTTTAATTCAGCAGAAAACTGATTAAAATGTTCATTCCATAATACCGTGTTGCCATCCAGTGCAGCGGCGCCATGTGGATGCTGCATGATTGCTCTTTTGAGATCAGCCGCTTCTTTTCGTGACATAGCCATACTGAAATCCCCACAGAATGAGTGTCTTTTTAAGTATAGTTCACGAAAATGATTTGTGATAAATCTGATGGGAGGCTGGGTAAAATGGGTTTTAATGATCGAGATGAATATACATACTGTATATTCAATACGTTATTTTGATTTTTTAACGAGTGATGAAACGGATGCAGTGCAGCTGGGCGCCAGCTGCTCTTTTATGCGATATTTTTAACAGCAATAGTCACCGCCGTAACTGCTAACTCACGTGGTTTAGATGGATCTCCATGTGTCTCAGATTGCATCGTCGAGTAGTACAGCGAATTACGCATCTCAAACACCGGTTGCATAGAATGCATATTGCGCGGGTCAATCACCACTAAAATAGTGTCATGATTGTTATTATCTGAAAAATGCATCAAGCCTGCTAAATCATCATCTTGTGTAATGGTACCCGTGATGATAGCTGACTGATGAGGCGCAATGGATTGCTTATCAAGAGAAAAAGTATTCCCGGGGTTTTGACCAGTCACACCTGTGTATGTAAAAGTCGTGTTCGTATTATTTATCACTGTGAGCGCTACTGTTTTTGTATTGGGAGCCGCCGCTGCATGGTTCACAGTAAGCAATGCGCCAAGTAAAAATGCTAATTTGCTAAGTTGTTTCATGTCTTACTCCACAGAGGATATTTTTTTATAATCGCCAATGCTTTTGCAAGCCATGGTGTAAATCGAGCAGGGTATTGCGCCATTTCATTCGTCAAATCAGTCAGTGTAATCCAGCGATACGCTTCCGCTTCCGCGGGGTTGAGTACAATGGTATCAAGATCGGTTTTGCCAATTAATACATAATCAATTTCATTTTCAGTGAGGCCATTGTCAAAATGCGCAATGTAATGAAACCAGCCTAATGCGGTGAGATTGGCATCGATACCCATTTCTTCGCGTAGGCGGCGTTCGCCGGCAGCGATGATTTCTTCGCCAGGGCGGGGGTGTGAACAACAGGTGTTTGTCCATAATCCAGCCGAGTGATATTTGCCTTTTGCGCGTTGTTGGAGCAGGAGTTCGGGCTCATTTTGATCACGAAAGATAAAAACAGAGAAGGCACGATGACATAAATTCTCTCTATGCGCCTGTATTTTCTCAGCAATCCCTATTTCTTTGTCATTTTCATCCACTAAGATGACATGTTCTGTTGCTGACATTGATTGTTTTCCAGTAAAATGAAACGCTTTTTATATCTCTTACCATTATAGAATTCAAGCGGAAATCCATATGCGTTGGCAAACAACGGAACAAATAGCAACAATCCCCATGCGATTGGTTGGGCCTATTAAGATAAATGGCCCTGAAGTAGAGGGTGAGATTTTAGTGCCTTTGGCAACCTATGAAACCCCATTATGGCCGTCCACGCACCGAGGGGCTAAGACCTGTAATCAAGCAGGGGGAATTAAAGCAATAGTGTTAGATGAGCGCATGACGCGTTCAGTGGTATTTGAAGCACCCGGTATTGTTGAGGCGCAGGAAGTTATTATGAGCCTGCAGCAGCACAAAGACGTGATGCAGTCGGTGATTAAAGATACGAGTCGTTTTGCCCGTTTCTTAGATATGCATGTGCAACTCGTTGGTAATTTGATTTATTTGCGGTTTGAGTTCAATACGGCAGATGCGGCTGGGCATAACATGGTGACACTCGCCTCTGAGCGGTTGGTGGATTGGGTCATGGTGCGCTACCCTGAGTTGGAGTATGTCTCTATTTCGGGTAATTATTGTTCCGATAAAAAAGCCTCAGCAGTCAATGGCATTCTAGGTCGTGGTAAATATGTCGTGGCAGAAGTTATCATTCCTGCGGATATTTGCCGCCGTTTTTTAAAAACCACCCCTGAAAAAATTGTCCAGCTCAATATCAAGAAAAACTTAATAGGTAATATTATTGCAGGCGGCATCCGCACGGCGAATGCCCATTTTGCCAATATGTTATTAGGTTTTTATTTGGCTACCGGGCAAGATGCAGCGAATATTATTGAAGGTTCCCAGGGCATAGTGCATGCTGATTTACGCGGCCAAGATCTCTATTTTTCTGTTACTTTGCCGAATATTATTGTGGGTACGATTGGCAGTGGCAAAACCTTTGATTTTGTCCGGGAAAATCTACGGTTATTGGGTTGTTTAGAAGAGCGCGAACCTGGTCAAAATGCAAGACGACTAGCTATTATTGCCGCTTGCGCGGTATTATGTGGCGAATTATCATTATTAGCCGTTCAAACCAATCCCGGCGAGTTAATGAGAAGCCATTTGCAATTAGAGCGTCAGAAAGTGAGCGAGGAAAGGAAGCGTGATTAAAGTTGGCATTGATACGATCGCATTTTATACCGCGCATTATGCGCTAGATTTAGCGGATTTGGCGGCGGCACGAGGCATTGATCCGAATAAGTTTTCGATTGGTCTTGGCCAACAACAAATGGCCGTACCGCCACCAGGCGAAGATATCGTGACAATGGCGGCGAATGCAGCGTTGCAGGCTTTGCAGTTTATTGATCCGAATTCAATTGAAATGCTGTTGTTTGCCACCGAATCCGGTATCGACCAGTCCAAAGCAGCTGGTATTTATGTGCATGATTTATTAGGGCTGCCTGCGCGTTGTCGTGTTATTGAGTTAAAACAAGCGTGTTACAGTGGGACGGTCGCATTGCAATTGGCATTGCCTTTTCTTCGCCAATTCCCGGACAAAAAAGTATTATTAGTGGCATCTGATATTGCCCGCTATGGTTTAAATACCCCGGGTGAACCATCCCAAGGGTGTGGCGCAGTGGCGATGGTCTTGTCTGCCAATCCACGTATTTTAGCGTTTGATGCCGAATACGGTGTTGTGACCGAAAATGTCATGGATTTCTGGCGACCCAATTATTCTGAGAATGCATTTGTCGATGGCAAGTATTCCAGTAAGCTTTATATGAATATGTTAGAGAAAGCCTGGCAACAGTATCGTGATTTATCCGGTCGCGATTTTTCAGATCACGCCTATTATTGTTATCACGCGCCTGTGTCGCGTCTCGTTGAAAAAGCCCATCATTATTTAGGAAAAGTAAATCGCGAAAAATTATCCGATGCAGATGTGGCACAACACGTTGGGCACTCACTCACTTATGCACGTATTGTTGGTAATAGTTATACGGCATCACTCTATATTGGGCTTGCTTCTTTATTTGATTTTGCCGAGGATTTAACGGGTAAGCGTTTAGGGTTATACAGTTATGGTTCGGGTTGTGTGGCTGAATTTTTTAGCGGCACTGTGCAACCAGGGTATCAAACTGTATTGGCAACCGCGCACCATCAAGACATGTTAGCAAAACGTAAAACACTGACCTATGCTGAATACGAAGATTTCTTTTCTTTTAAATACCCCGATGATGGCAGCGCTTGCGATATGCCGGTGCACGAAACGGGACAATTCCGGCTGGCGAGTATTGCCGACCATAAACGCCACTACGAAAAGGTCACATGAAAGTTCTAGCCCCCGGAAAATTAATTTTGTCAGGTGAGCATGCGGTTGTGTATGGTCATCCAGCGTTAGCGATGGCGGTCAATCGTTATGTCACGGTAACGGCAACGCCACAGCAAGCGCCGCATGTGTCTTTTGATTTGTCGGATTTGTCTTATCAGCGGCAATTCAGTTTGTCGACGCTCGATGCTTTAAAAAACCGCATTAAACAAAAATACCATCGTTTTGTCGGCGGTGAATTTAAAATTCGTGATGTTTTGCAAAAACCGGTTGAGTTGGCGCAAGTCGCATTAAGTTTGTTTTTTGAAATGCTCAATATTAAATTAACGCAAGGCGTTAAAATCCATATTGAGTCAACGATCCCGATGGGTTGTGGCATGGGTTCGTCAGCCGCAACAGTGTTAAGCATTGTGCATGCAGTTGCTAATCATTTAGATATGAAATTAACCCCTGAAATGATTTTACGCTTGGGTTTAGAAGCTGAAAATATGCAGCATGGCTATTCCAGCGGTTTGGATTTACAAGTGTCATTGCATGGCGGTTGTTTGTATATCAAAGATGGTCAAATTCATCAACGCGCTGTACCTGCTCTACCAATGTATTTAGTGAATACTGGCGCGCCAAGCAGTACGACAGGTGAATGTGTCGAGTCGGTTGCTACCCATTTTAAAAACAGCCAAATTGGTCATGAGTTTGCTGCAGTAACAGAAGCGATGGATGTTGCTTTACAAGCGGGAAATATCCAGGCAGCACAACAAACAGTGCAAGCCAATCATGAGTTGCTCGTGCGAATTGGTGTGGTGCCGCAAGCTGTGCAGCAGTTTGTTTCTTCCGTGCAAGCTACTGGGGGAGCAGCTAAAACGTGTGGTGCCGGCTCTGTGCTGGGGGATGCTGCTGGTATCGCGTTAATTATTACCGAAGATGCAGCAGCGTTAACGGATTTATGTGCGCACTATCATTACTCTCTGTTGCCAATCATGGGTGAATCACGTGGCGTCCATCTCGTTTAAAGCGTCCGCCCCCGGCAGTTTGATGTTGCTAGGTGAGTATGCAGTTCTACATGATAAGCATGCCCTAGTATGTGCCGTGGATAAGCGCATGACGGTGACTATTCAACCTCGTGCAGATAATAAAATTGAAATTATTTCTGCTGCTCTTGGGAATTTTTCAACGGATAGAACGCGGCTCGAGATTTCCCAGCCTTTTCAATTTATTTTAGCTACATTAAAAAAATTTCAACAACAATTGCCTAGCGGTTGTAATGTGATCGTTGCGTCCGAGTTTTCAGATAAAATTGGTTTCGGCTCATCGGCTGCAGTGACGGTTGCGACATTAGCTGCAATATGTGCGTGGTTAAATAAAAATGTATCTTCGCATGAGATGATTTTGCAAGCGCGTGCGATTGTACGCGACGTTCAAGGATTAGGTTCCGGTGCCGATGTGGCCGCGTGTGTCTTAGGTGGCATGGTCGCTTATCAAATGCAGCCTTTATTAGCCGAAAGATTACCTCATCAACATGTGCTGACAGCCGTGTATGCCGGCTATAAAACACCAACGGTAGACGTTGTCAAAAAAGTAAAAACACAGTATTTAGCGCATCCAGAGATTCATGATGCTTTATTTTCTGCAATGGATGTTTGTGCTGTACAGGGTATTCAACATGCACGCGAACAAAATTGGGTGGGATTAGGTGCTGTGATGAATATCCAACAAGGTTTGATGGAGTCATTAGGTGTGAATACGCCGTTACTCAGCGAGCTGATTCAGCAATTGCGTGCACAGTCGACGGTGTATGGCGCTAAAATTTCCGGTTCAGGTTTGGGTGATTGTGTCGTGGGCTTGGGTGATGCAATATCGCTGAGTTTTACCGATGAAAAAATCAAACAAATTCCTGTGACAATCGCAACCCATGGGGTGCTGTGTGAAAAAAATTGATATTGTTCGTCGTATATTAGGGGAACGTTGGGGCTCTGTTCCCCAGAGCCTGGATGGCAAAGCATTTGCACCAACCAATATTGCGTTATGCAAATATTGGGGTAAGCGCAATCAAGAATTGAATTTACCCGTGACATCCAGTTTATCCATTTCTTTAGGGAAAAAAGGCGCCAGCGTGGCATTAAAACCCATTGCAGACACACAGGATGCGGTGGTATTAAATGGCAATGCAATGAATCAAGAGTCGGCATTTTATAAGCGATTAGTTCATTTTCTCGATTTGTTTCGTCACGCCAATACAACACGCTTGGCTGTGGATATTCAAAGTAATATTCCTGTTGCTGCTGGACTAGCTTCTTCTGCGTGTGGTTTTGCTTCATTAGTATTGGCACTCAATGAGTTGTTTGCTTGGCGCTTAACAACAGCAGATCTCTCTATCTTGGCAAGATTGGGTAGCGGTAGTGCGAGCCGTTCCATTTGGCAAGGATTTGTAGAATGGCAAGCCGGTGAGCGTAGGGATGGCATGGATAGTCACGGTGTGTTACTTGATGAAATATGGCCTGATTTGTGTATTGGTTTGTTGATTGTCAGCGACAACGAGAAGTCAATTTCTTCCCGCGAAGCGATGCAACGTACTGTCGCAACCAGTGCGTTGTATTCCGCTTGGCCGCAAAAAGTAGCAGATGATTTAATAACTTTGAAGCAAGCAATTGCCCATCATGATTTCGAATTATTAGGACAAGCGGCAGAATCCAATGCAATGACGATGCATGCAACCATGCTAAGCGCCTGGCCCGCCGTTAGTTATGCCATTCCTGAAACAGTGCTCGCGATGCAAAATGTTTGGCGGTTACGTCAGCAAGGCTTGCCTTTGTATTTTACGCAAGATGCTGGGCCGAATATCAAATTGTTATTTGAAAAGAAAAATACCGATTTTGTGAAATCACATTTCCCACATGTCGAAATCATCGAATTGTTATTTACGGAGCCGCGCGCGTCAGCAAGCGTCACTGGACTTGATGTGTCGTGACGCTTGCTGACGCGCGCGGCTCTGTAATGGCAGCAAGACTGAATTAATGTACCAAAGATTATTATTTAATTTAATGCAACCGCTGTTGTGGCACTTGTTGTTCTTCTTGTATGGGTGCTTTTTCAATACCCCGTAAATACTTATCTATTTTGTCAATCATAATCTCAGATGGCATACGTAATTTATTATTTGTGCTTCTATCTTTAGGCAAGATTTTTAATTCTTCGATGGTGTTAATTGCTTGGGTTAAATAAAGTCGATTGCGTGTGCTTTCAAATTCCTCTAATGCTCTAATGATATTGTTATAGTATCCAGCGGCCTTATCATTGAGAGCGGGTTTTAGCTGATTAATCACATCTGCTATCGACGCCAGTGGCGGTAAAGATAATGCACGAAATAAATCACTACATTGACGCATAAAGATAGCGGTAGGTGAGGTCTTTTGAGTATGTCTAGATAAAAAGCCCAAGTGAGGCAGCGCTTCAACTTTTCGAGTAAGATTGTTTAGAATAGGATGCAAATTTTCCAGGCTAATAGTCTGAGCTTGGTATTGCTCTAGTAGTCGGTAAGCATGAGCTAAACAGGTATTTTTCACGGTATCCGTTTCTTCTTTCGATTTGGCAAAGCGACAGCTGTGGTCATTCGCATACGCATCAATTTCATTGATTGTTGTAGCTGAGACGTCAATTTTTTGGTTAATTTTTTGTTTTAGCAATAAATTTGTTTCCATGGCGATCATGTATTCATAAGGTATTTCATCCGAATTATTTTCATCAGATGGGTTATCAACTAAAGCCGCGCGTGGTAGTTCAAGCAGTGCTTTTAATTCCATGATAGCCGTTTGTAAAATTCCTGCAGAAACAGAAGGGCTGGGTTTATTTTTACGTTTTGATAGAAAGCCAAAATGCGGTAAGGTTTCTAGTTTTGCGGTGAGTTTTTCCATTGCCAAACATAAATAAAAATAATTTAATTGTTTTTGTTTAAACATATCGAATACTTGTTTTGCATAAACAAGGCATTTGTTTTTAATCGCGGTGGTTTGTGCTTCTGAACTAGCAAGCTTACTGTTTGGGTCAGCGGCATAAGCCATGATTGTTGCGATATTTTCTGCCGGAATCCGAATATTTTTATCAATTTTTTTGCTAATGATTTCACTCTGCTTTTCTACTGCGGCGAGTTGCGCATCTAATTTTTGTTGCGGAGTGTCTACCTGTGCTGCTGGAAATTTCCGAAAATACATTACCTGAAATAATTGATTGGCTTCGGGGATCGATAGCCGTCTACTTGGCGAATAATAGAGCATTTTATCAATAATTTTCTTACTTTCTTCGAGTTCTGTTGCTGTAAAATGATTTCGTGCATTATTATCTAAGGGCTCAATAATTTTTCCATCTTCGGTTTTAGTTTGTATGCCAAATAATTCTTGTGCAATTTTTCCAAGTGCAAAGGTATCACTGGCCGGAGAGTATTTCTCTTCGCGATAAATTTCAGGCGCGATATAGCCGGGTGTTCCGCAAAATTTGTCGTAGAGAGCGCCTTTTTGTTGCCAGAGTCCAAAGTCAATAATGGAAACCGTTTTGGTAACAGGATCATACATAAAATTTTCAAGCTTAATATCACGATGTAACATATCGGTATCATGAAGCTCTTGAATGCATTTCAGCATTTTTAACATGATGTCAAAACGCTCCGCTACACTTAACTTGCTGGCTTTTAACGTTTCATACAAATCTTTACCCGGAGCTAAATCTTGAATGATATAGAGCCGACCTTTATCGACTTCTCCGGCAGCGAGTTTTTTTTTGATAACACAGCCATAACCTCGATTGAGTTTTTGTAATCCTTTTGCTTCATACTTAAATTCTTCTTGATAGTTAGGATTTAACAACACTTTGATAGCTTTGAATTCGCCTGTTTCGAGGTTCTGAATAATTTGGACTTTCCCATAGGCACCTTTACCTAAGATAATGGCTTTAGGTTTTTCTGGGTCAAAAACAGCTTCCTCTTCTGGGTTCGGTTCCGGCAGTGTTTTGTAAACCGCATATAACTCATATTTACATGTTGTTTGATTATAAACACGCACAACACCACCGCGATTAATGTGAATGCTATGATTTTCTAGGAATGATTTTGAATAACGCGCATCTTCGTCATAACGCATCAAACCAAATTTCAGTGTTTTAATTTGATCGTCAGGGAGTAGTTTGCCATTAGGATAAAAGTCAGCGGCTTTGGCGCGAGGATGTAATCGCGTGTAATCACTTGCGTAATCAATCGGCGCACGCTTGGCGGGAGCGGCAAATTCAATTCTAGGTCGTGCCATGGCCTGCCTCATTAGTTGATTTTAAAGAGGAAGTTATAGCTTAAGTATAGTGAATATTATCAAAAAAGAGTGGTAAGTGAAGAAAATGATATGAAACCAACAAGATACGTAACGTCTCAATGGCGTTGCATAAATCAAGTTACCCCCTCTCCTCCACGCTTTTTGTGGAGGAGAGGGCTGGGGAGAGGAGGCGTTTAGAGGACAAACTTGCCATTCAATGAAATCTAGACTATGAATGCGTTTGTCGTGCCGAATCAGGTGCAAGTACTGAATCATGCAAGTTCGCTTCTCTTGCAGCAACATTCTTTTTCTTAATAACTTGGCAAAAATTATGTGGAGAATGCGCTAAACTCAGCGGACTCGCACCCAAATACATATCATCTTGCGTCATCAATGTCGCATAACCACGCCTAACTGAGCGAGTCACATTGTGTAATGGTCTCGCAATAGAATCATCAAATGCCATCGCTGCAGCAGATTTTCCTTTCACAATGGCTTTACTCACAGACCCCAGCCCCACAATTTTGGCTGATTTTGCGACTAAATTAACAGGTGTTTCTAATGCAGCTTTAACGACAGCTTTGCCACCACGACTGAGTGTGGTTGTGCAGCGAAGCGATGTATCCAATGTGCTCCACAATAATCGTGCGCCCGTATCTGTTAAGTCAAGCCAAGGTCTCAAAGCATTTTGTAATGCGACTTTGGCTTCGTCGCGGCCACACGTTGCTAGCTTCACGGGTGTGACGACAACGAGTTGTAAAAGGCTTAAGACGGCACGTGTCAAATTGTAAGTGGCATTCAAACCAGAGGCGACAGCCATGGCGACAGCACTTTTTTCACCCGGTTCATGCATCAAGGCTTCATAACTAAAGCCAGCAAATTTCAAGCCTGTAAAAAATTCCGCGATCATGGGTACAGAACCAAACTCAGCACGGAACATTTCCGCTTGTCCTAATGTCCATCCACCAAACGTGGATCCAGCGATAACGCATAGGGCAATCGGTAGATTACGTTTAAGCTCAGCAATAGCTTGTACGGTAAATGAATCAGCCCCAGCGGCTAACGTATCTAACACAACATACAGCCCTTGTTGTACAGTCGAAGCTGTTCCGACCACTTGGAATAGTTGACTATTTGTTGTGGCAACGTTAATTGCTTGACTCACGCTAACAAAACCATTTGCCAATGTTTCTGGACACCCACATTTTAATAAAAACGCTTTAACCGCAGGTCCTGATAATGCTGTTGCACCCGCTACAGCACCCAGCAATGTTGCCATGGTCCAAATGAACGGGGAGGCTTCGTATTTTTTAATGAAAAATCCACCAAAATCCTGCAAGAAATTATCAACAACAGAATACAGTGTGTGCGGCTGCCATTGTTGAAATTCAGGAAAGCGCTGTTCTACTAACATGCTTTCATTGACAGGTAATTTTTCTTCCGTCACCGCATCATCGTGTTTGTGTGCTTGAATATGCGCATCAAAACGCGATGATGGGATGTTTTGATAAGTAAAATCGCGTTTCACATTGTTAGCAAATTGCAGTGTGACGTCCGCGAATTCCTCCACGGCACCTACAGCAGAATCTTGCATAGATTTTCCAGCATCGGAAAATACCTTTAAAAAAGCATGGGTATAGGATTCATTGGTAGCGCGGACTTTATCTCGCAATAAGTAATAGATAGACCAAATAGCTTGACTGACGTTTAGTTCGGAAGTGGTTTCTAAGTCTTGTTCGATGGCTTTGTTTTTCTTTTTGCGGTCCCAAGCCGCGCTGATTTTAGCAAAGCCGCGATGTAAGGTTTTTTTCGCCAGGCTTTCATTCATGACTTGGAAGAATTGCTTTGGAACTGTTAAGTCTAACCCGCCTTTCACACAGGCAAAGGCAAACAAGACATCGCGTGTGCTGCGTTCGCCACTAGCAAGTTCCGCAGATGATATGACTAATTGATGTCCTTCATCCTTGGAATCAAATATACCTTGATGTTCTGGCCGTAAGCGTCGGTGTGGTGGAAAATCAAAGCGACGCACACGTTCAAACGCATTGGCTGTCACTTCACAAAATTGCCCTTTGCTGCTGCCTATTTTGCCGCTAAGATCGACTAACTCATCACCGCGCTTACCACTTTCAATAATATGCTCTGCTTGTTTCAAAAGCCAATGTGCAATAGTTTTTTCTGAGATTTCGTCAGCAGGAATTTTTTTTAGTTTGTCTAGTTGTGTCAAATCATCGGCTAAGCCTTCAATTTGGTTTTCTAGGATATCGATTGCCCAGCGTTTTTCTTCTGCAGAATAGTGTGGTTCTTCGTCGGTATCTTGAGTGGATCGCAACATGAGTAATTCATTTTCTGCCGCAACTTGTTGAGAAAGAATTTTTTGCTCATAAGAATTTATTTTTTCTTGAATCGCAGCTGCTTTGTCGCCATAAGCAGACTCGATCTCTTGCAATGCGCGGAATCGAGCAATGATGTGTTGGCAATTTATTTCTTTTACAATCCACGTATCTGTTTTTGCTTGAAAACGAATGGCGGTATTAAGAACGGCTCGACGATATGTGCCATAATCATTAATGAGTTGAGCAAGCAAGGTTTTTTCACGGTTAGCAGTGGCACCTAATTCTTGTAGGGTAAAATACTCCGCTTGTGTGACGGAGATGGCAACATCATCATGGTCTTTTAAACGTCGACCACCGGTTACAATTTTAAAATCCGGTGCGATGTCATCTTGTTTTGCCTCAGGCTGCCGTTCACTTTGATAGGCGCCTGTTTCTGCATTGTAGTTTAACGTGCTTAAGTGAGCTTTGTGGGTATTTGGTTGTACACGTACTTCATATACTTCTAGATAACGTTCGGATTGTCTGGCTTCTTCCATTGCAGATAGCAGGGTTTCCAGTGCTTTAATTTGATTTAGCATAACATCAGGCGCGACGTCTGAAGGTAGTGTGCTGTCGCTATTCATTAGTACGGTGTTATCTATCAATGTGGTATCTAAATCAATGGGTGGTGTGTTTTGTGATTTTTGGGCGGCTTTCATGACGGTTTCAGCCGATTTTTTTTCTGCTTTTAACCAAATGCGTGCAAATTTAATGTAATTGTCACGTTGAGTTTTACGTACTTGCGGATCGGAAGACTCAACTTGTTCATCATTAGCCGACTCCCAACCGCCGAGGTTAGAAATTTTAACTGTGTTAATAAAGTTTGCCCGTAGGCGCAAATATTCCGATTCCATTTTTCCACTGACATCGGACACTAAGTATTTCTTGCGAGCATGCATAAGACATTCCAGATAATGATGATTACTATGTGGGGCATTATCCGTGGGAAATCTTAAAATAATCTTAAAGAGGATCAGTATGGTGAGCTAAAAACAGGGTTATCAACTTGTCGACATCAACAACATGGCAATACATGCTAATACAATTCCCATGCATTGTTTGAAAGTCACGGCTTCTTTTAAAATAATATAAGCCAAGACAATGGTGACTAGTGGGTACAATGCTGTGAGTGTGACAACCGTCGTAATTTTTCCTTTGCTAGCGGCAAAAAAATAAAATAGACAACCAACGCCATAAGCTACTCCAGTCAACACAGCATAACTAATCCCTTTTGTATCGGTTGTTGGTTTGAAATTAACGAGAGCCAGTGTCATGAGGCCAACAATCATCACGCCAACTGTCTGGAAAATCAGCGCGTTTTTAGAGTCGATATGTAATACGGAGAGTTTAGTGAAAAATCCCCATAATCCAAAACTACAGAGTGAAAGAGCCGTTGCTAAGCCCCAATTCATCGTCTTACCTCACGCCAAGTAGTTCGGCAGTAATTTGTAAAATGATGCAGCTCGCAATCCCCGCTAATACATCATCTAAAATCATACCAAAGCCACCATGTATCTGTTGATCAACGAGCCTAATTGGCCAGGGTTTCCAAATATCAAATAGACGAAACAAAAGAAAGCCGAGTAAAATCCATTGCCAGCCATGTGGTGCATAAAACATAGTAACGATGAAACCAACAATTTCATCGAGACACATACCTTGATGATCTTCTACGCCAATATCATTGGATGTTTTATTGCAAATCCAAATACTCATAATGGTAATAAGTAGTGTGATGCCAAGATAAGTGAGCGGAGCCAGTGATTGCATCAATAAATAAAATGGAATCGCAATTAACGTGCCAAATGTGCCTGGTGCAAATGGTATTGCGCCCGTGCCAAAACCAAAGGCAATAAAATGAATAGGGTTTCTCCAGATAGATCTGGGGACAGGTGGGATGGATAGATAATTTCTATCTTTTTTAGAAGTGTTGATATCCTTTGGTGTTGCCATGGTATTTTCTTCCATCACTAAATTGTAAGTTAAGTCCTGTAGCAGCAGTAATGACACCGATTTTTGTGTACGTGCCATTTGTGTTAGCCAGTAATTTTTCTTTTTCCGGGGAAATAGTAAAGCATAATTCATAATCATCACCGGCAGTCAGTGCGAGTGTGATAGCATCGTCAATTGGGAGCGATTCGCGCAACGCTGACGATAAGGGTATTTGATCAACATAAAGAGTAGCACCGACATGGCTTTTTTCCAGCACATGACCAAGGTCTGCGGCTAAACCATCCGAGATATCAATCGCTGCATTGGCCATATCACGTAATTGTATGCCCATCTCAATCTGCGGTTCGGGGCGATTTAACTTTGTTAGTGCAGCGTTTTGATTGTTAGGTGAAAGAGAGATTTTTTTCTGCAAAAAAAGCAATGCCAATCCGGCATCTCCTAACTGATTAGTAACATAAATTAAATCATTGGGTTTTGCGCCGCTGCGTAACAGTGCATGCTGTTTAGGGAGAAAACCGTGTGCAGTGATTGTGATAGTCAGTGGACCGCGGGTAGTGTCACCACCAATGAGTTGCATGTCATATTGATTAGCTAATGCAAAAAATCCACGACTAAACTCCGTTAACCAAGCGGTGTTTTCATCAGGAAGTGTTAATGCAAGTGTTGCCCAAGCGGGTGTTGCACCCATGGCAGCCAAATCACTTAAATTGACCGCAAGTGATTTATACCCAATGTCATAGGCTGATGTGTTTTCGGGAAAATGTACGCCGCTGACAAGTGTGTCTGTGGTGATTGCAAGCTGTTGATTATGCGGAATGTAGGTGACGGCACAATCATCGCCGATGCCAATAATGACATCGTTGCGATTTTGTTTTTGTTGATTGAAGAATGTTTCGATGAGATCAAATTCAGCCATTTTTCTTTTTCGCATCGGCAGCAACTTCTAGATGTCTTATTTTGCGCGCGACTTGATCGAGAACACCATTTACAAATTTATAACCTTCAACAGAACCAAATTTTTTTGTTAACTCTAACGCTTCATTTAATACAACACGGTACGGAATGTCTAAGCGATTCGTCAATTCATAAATTGCCATGCGTAAAATGGCCAATTCAATTGGATCTAACTCATCTAGTGGGCGCTTGAGATATGGATTCATGCGCTCATCCAGTTGCGGTTGCTGCATTGGAATGTTGTGAATGAGCTCTTTGAAAAAATCCAAATCGGTTGTTTTTGTAATTTGATGAGAAATAAACTGTGCTTCAATATCCGGTGCGCATGCGCCAGAAAGTTGCCATTGATATAAAGCTTGTAAAGCATAATGCCGCGCCTGACGACGTGCTGTTGGATTCATTATTCTTTCCTCGTAACACAACTTATTTATTTTTTAATATTTTCTAAACGACTAATTTCTTCGCGAAACTCATTGATGTCTTGGAAGCTGCGATACACGGATGCAAAACGCACATAAGCAACTTGGTCTAAATTATGTAATTCTTCCATTACCCATTCGCCCACTTGAGCAGAAGGTATTTCGCGTTCACCGCATGCGCGTGCTTTGCGTAAGATTCGGCTTAGTGCTGTTTCAACTTGTTCTAAGCTGATCGGGCGTTTTTGTAATGCGCGTAACATACCAGCGCGTAATTTCTCTTCATTGAATGCATCGCGGCGACCATCTTGTTTGATGATGCGCGGCAGTGTTAATTCTACGGACTCATATGTTGTAAAACGTTCTTTGCAATCAAGACATTCGCGCCGGCGTCGAATTTGATTATTTTCACGTATTAAGCGTGAATCTGTTACCTTTGTGTCAATCGCGTTACAAAATGGACAATACATTCGTTTCTCACTTTATATTTATATTAAAGAGAAGTACGTGTTTTGTGTTTTTCGGAAGCAGTTTAGCTGATTTTGTGACAAAAAGCAGGGTTATTTTTATGCCTACTGCTATTTTTAGTCTTCTTGTTAGTGGGTGCGCTGTAATAAATAGTGTGCCACTTCTTTTAATATGTTGCCTTGGGTATCCAAAATATCAATGGCTGCTAATGCTTCATTTGTTAATGCATGGATTTTCTCTTTGGTTTTCTCAATGCCGCATAAAACCGGATAAGTGGTTTTATTATTAATAGAATCAATTCCTTGAGGTTTTCCTAGTGTGGCCGTTGTGCCTTCCATATCGAGTAAGTCATCATGAATTTGGAAAGCGAGTCCGAGATTTTCAGCATAGTTTTCTAGTGCTGCTTGGGTTTGGCTGTCTACAATATTGGCAGCAATGACGCCTAGTTTGACGCTGGCTTGCAACAGAGCACCCGTTTTTAGGCTATATAGATGTAATAATTCGCTCAATGTGATGCGGTTATTCATAATAGTGATGTCAAGAGCCTGTCCGCCAGCCATGCCAGAAGGGCCGCTTGTTTTACCTAAAATGCGCATTGTTTCCAGGCGCTGTGTTGGAGTAAGTGAGGCTGGATGAGTGACTATGATTTCAAAAGCTAAAGCTTGTAAGGCATCTCCAGCCAAGATAGCCATGGCTTCACCGTATTTTTTGTGGCAAGCGGGTTTGCCGCGACGTAAGTCGGCATTGTCCATCGCAGGTAAATCATCATGAATTAAAGAGTACGAGTGAATCAGTTCTACTGCGCATGCTGCGGCATCTAAATCTTCTAGCGTCGCTCCTAAAGCAAGCCCAGTTGCATAAACCAGTAAAGGGCGAATGCGTTTACCACCATTTAAGACGCCATAGCGCATTGCTTCACATAAAATTGGCGCCGGTGTAGTCATTTTCTCTAAATAATGCATAAAGCATTTTTCTACGCGGGTTTGGTACGTTGAAATCAGATTGGTAAGTGCGAGTGTCATTCTTCATTATTCTCATAAGGTTGTAAGTCATTTTGGCCGTTATTTTGTATGAGTATCTGCACTTTCTGTTCTGCATCATGCAAGATTTTTTGACAATGCTTTATCAGGTGGATGCCGCGTTCGAAACGCTCGAGTGAATGCTCTAAGCTTAATTCCCCTTGTTCCATTTGATTGATGAGTGTATTGATCTCAGACATAGAAGTTTCTAAATCGGGTAATTGTGCTTTGTCAGGTGATTTTGTTTTGCGATTCACAGGATTCTCCAAATTAAGGTTGGCCTAAGAATTAGGTAATGCAATATACTTTGGCGAGCATAGTATAAGGAGAATTATGAATGACAGGGAGTAAAAAAGAGGGAGTTAACAAAAAAAATCTAACTGCCGAGCAATATCAAGTCTGCCATTTGAAAGGAACCGAGGCTCCTTTCACGGGTAAATATTACAACCATACAGAAGCCGGCACATATAAGTGTGTTTGTTGTGGGGCTGAATTGTTTCGTTCTCAGGATAAGTATGATTCAGGCTCGGGTTGGCCAAGCTACATAAGGCCTTTTCATCCTGCAGCAGTAAAGGAAGTGATTGATAATTCACATGGTTTACAGCGTCTTGAGATTCAGTGCAGACAGTGTGAGGCGCATTTAGGCCATGTTTTTCTAGATGGTCCGCAGCCAACTGGGTTGCGATATTGCATAAATTCAGCTGCCTTAATATTCGAGCATGAAAGTAGTAAATAAGTTTTTTAAAATAAATTTAAAAACTTTAAGGAAGGCTGTTGACATTGTAAGAGAGGCGAGTAGAATGCCCATCTCTGGTGACACAGACGGAAGAGCAAGAAGGGTTTGTAGGTCACACGTTCTTTAAAAATTGAAGCCAAGCAATAAGTGTGGGCACTTCGGTCGATTACCTTAGACTTGTTAAAAGCAAGAATAAGCAAGATCGATGATAGTGACTTTGAGTAGATGTAAAAATCGCTAAGTGATTATGATCGAGTACAGAGATTAAATTTCCAAGATTTGAAGTGGAGAGTTTGATCCTGGCTCAGATTGAACGCTGGCGGCATGCTTAACACATGCAAGTCGAACGGCAGCACAGTGCGTAGCAATACGTATGGGTGGCGAGTGGCGGACGGGTGAGTAACACGTAGGAATCTGCCCTGTAGAGGGGGATAACCCGAGGAAACTCGGGCTAATACCGCATAATCTCTGAGGAGTAAAGCTGGGGCAACCTGGCGCTATGGGAGGAGCCTGCGTCTGATTAGCTAGTTGGTGGGGTAAAGGCCTACCAAGGCGACGATCAGTAGGTGGTCTGAGAGGATGATCACCCACATTGGGACTGAGACACGGCCCAAACTCCTACGGGAGGCAGCAGTGGGGAATATTGGACAATGGGGGCAACCCTGATCCAGCAATGCCGCGTGTGTGAAGAAGGCCTTCGGGTTGTAAAGCACTTTAGGCGGGGAAGAAGGTTAGTAGTTTAAGAGATGACTAATTTGACGGTACCCGCAGAATAAGCACCGGCTAACTCTGTGCCAGCAGCCGCGGTAATACAGAGGGTGCAAGCGTTAATCGGATTTACTGGGCGTAAAGGGCGCGTAGGTGGTTGTGTAAGTGAGATGTGAAATCCCCGGGCTTAACCTGGGAACTGCATCTTATACTGTGCAGCTTGAGTGCAATAGAGGGTAGTGGAATTTCCGGTGTAGCGGTGAAATGCGTAGATATCGGAAGGAACACCAGTGGCGAAGGCGGCTACCTGGATTGACACTGACACTGAGGCGCGAGAGCGTGGGGAGCAAACAGGATTAGATACCCTGGTAGTCCACGCTGTAAACGATGATAACTAGATGTTGGGCAGCTTAGACTGTTCAGTATCGCAGCTAACGCGATAAGTTATCCGCCTGGGGAGTACGGTCGCAAGATTAAAACTCAAAGGAATTGACGGGGGCCCGCACAAGCGGTGGAGCATGTGGTTTAATTCGATGCAACGCGAAGAACCTTACCTACCCTTGACATCCAGAGAAGACTGCAGAGATGCGGTTGTGCCGAAAGGAACTCTGAGACAGGTGCTGCATGGCTGTCGTCAGCTCGTGTTGTGAGATGTTGGGTTAAGTCCCGTAACGAGCGCAACCCTTATCCTTAGTTGCCATCATTTAGTTGGGGACTCTAAGGAGACTGCCGGTGATGAACCGGAGGAAGGCGGGGACGACGTCAAGTCATCATGGCCTTTATGGGTAGGGCTACACACGTGCTACAATGGTCAGTACAGAGGGCAGCGAAAGCGCGAGCTGGAGCCAATCCCGAAAAGCTGATCGTAGTCCGGATCGGAGTCTGCAACTCGACTCCGTGAAGTCGGAATCGCTAGTAATCGCGAATCAGAATGTCGCGGTGAATACGTTCCCGGGCCTTGTACACACCGCCCGTCACACCATGGGAGTGGGTTGTACCAGAAGTAGGTAGTCTAACCTTCGGGGGGACGCTTACCACGGTATGGTTCATGACTGGGGTGAAGTCGTAACAAGGTAGCCGTAGGGGAACCTGTGGCTGGATCACCTCCTTACTAAATGAATAAGCAAGGTAAGCGACTGAGGTACCCACACTAATTGCTTGGTGGAAGAGAGAAATAAGAGCGTAGCGGGTCTGTAGCTCAGGTGGTTAGAGCGCACCCCTGATAAGGGTGAGGTCGGTAGTTCGAGTCTACCCAGACCCACCATTATCGAGACGTGAAGTGGCGAAACTACTACGGGGCCATAGCTCAGCTGGGAGAGCACCTGCCTTGCACGCAGGGGGTCGTCGGTTCGATCCCGACTGGCTCCACATCCAAGGGCACATACCCGAAGGATATTAATCACTGGAGTATAAGAGAGAATGGTTTAAGGTCTTTTTTGTACGCAGTGGGTAGTGTCTTTAGCAGATGATTACTCTGATCTTTAAAAATTTGGTGAAGTGATAAAGCAAGTAAGAAAGCACGAAAGTGTTTTGTTATAAGTTAAAAAATCTAACGAATAATGAAATGCGGACGTACAGCTGTATTACAAGCAAATCAACTGAAAATAATGGGTGTTACTTATGTCAAAGGACATATAACGCAGTTAGATTTCGTGGTTATTATCAAGCGATGTTAAGTGATTGTCAGACGAGTAGTTATGTTCACACGTAACCGAATCTGTTTGGTGATAGCAAGATTAGTATTGGATGTTAGTAATTATTGAAACGACTTGGGGTTATATGGTCAAGTAATTAAGTGCACACGGTGGATGCCTAGGCAGTAGAAGGCGAAGAAAGACGTGTTAGCCTGCGAAAAGCTTCGGGGAGCTGGCAAATAAGCATTGATCCGGAGATATCTGAATGGGGAAACCCGGCTCGCAAGAGTCATCCTTAACTGAATACATAGGTTAAGGAAGCAAACCTGGAGAACTGAAACATCTCAGTACCCAGAGGAAAAGAAATCAACCGAGATTTCCTGAGTAGTGGCGAGCGAAAGGGAAAGAGCCCAGTTACAACAATTTTATACGATTTAGGAGAATGGTTTGGAAAAGCCAGCGACACAGGGTGATAGCCCCGTACTTGAAAAGTCGTATAAGAGGGTAACGAAGAGTAGGTCGGGACACGTGAAATCCTGATTGAATATGGGGGGACCATCCTCCAAGGCTAAATACTCTCTACTGACCGATAGTGAACCAGTACCGTGAGGGAAAGGCGAAAAGAACCGCGGAGAGCGGAGTGAAATAGAACCTGAAACCGTGTGCATACAAGCAGTGGGAGCAAGCTAGTAATAGTCTTGTGACTGCGTACCTTTTGTATAATGGGTCAGCGAGTTAATTGCATTGGCAAGCTTAACCGAATAGGGGAGGCGAAGGGAAACCGAGTCTTAATAGGGCGATAAGTCGATGTGATTAGACCCGAAACCGAGCGATCTATCCATGGCCAGGATGAAGGTTAGGTAACACTGACTGGAGGTCCGAACCCACATCTGTTGAAAAAGATGGGGATGAGTTGTGGATAGGAGTGAAAGGCTAATCAAGCTCGGAGATAGCTGGTTCTCCTCGAAAGCTATTGAGGTAGCGCCTCGTGTGATTACTCTTGGGGGTAGAGCACTGTGCCGGCTAGGGGGCCTTTAAGGGCTTACCAAACCGATGCAAACTACGAATACCGAGAAGTACAGCACGGGAGACACACGGCGGGTGATAAGGTCCGTCGTGAAGAGGGACACAGCCCAGACCGACAGCTAAGGTCCCAAAGTGATAGTTAAGTGGGAAACGATGTGAGAAGTCCGAGACAGCCAGGAGGTTGGCTTAGAAGCAGCCATCCTTTAAAGAAAGCGTAATAGCTCACTGGTCGAGTCGGCTTGCGCGGAAGATGTAACGGGGCTAAAACTATCCACCGAAGCTTCGGATTTGAACTAGTTTACTAGTTTGAGTGGTAGAGGAGCGTTCTGTAAGCCTGTGAAGGTGCATTGAGAAGTGTGCTGGAGGTATCAGAAGTGCGAATGCTGACATGAGTAACGATAATGCGGGTGAAAAACCCGCACGCCGTAAATCCAAGGTTTCCTGCGCCACGCTAATCGGCGCAGGGTGAGTCGGCCCCTAAGGCGAGGCAGAAATGCGTAGTCGATGGGAAACGGGTTAATATTCCCGTACTTAGTAGTATTGCGAAGGAATGACGGAGAAGGCTAAATTGGCCGGGTGTTGGTAGTCCTGGTTTAAGCATGTAGGGAGAGGTCTTAGGCAAATCCGGGACCTTGTTAATTCTGAGATGTGATGACGAGTTATCTTTTAGATAATGAAGTAATTGATGCCAAGCTTCCAAGAAAAGTTTCTAAGCTTAAGATACTATTGAACCGTACCGAAAACCGACACAGGTGGATGAGTAGAGAATACTAAGGCGCTTGGGAGAACTCGGGTGAAGGAACTAGGCAAAATAGCACCGTAACTTCGGGAGAAGGTGTGCCACTGGTACGTGAAGGTTTTTACAACTGGAGCCGAAAGTGGTTGCAATAGTCAGGGGGTTGCGACTGTTTAATAAAAACACAGCACTCTGCGAACTCGGAAGAGGAAGTATAGGGTGTGACGCCTGCCCGGTGCTGGAAGGTTAATTGATGGGGTTATTGCACGCAAGTGTGAGAAGCTCTTGATCGAAGCCCCAGTAAACGGCGGCCGTAACTATAACGGTCCTAAGGTAGCGAAATTCCTTGTCGGGTAAGTTCCGACCTGCACGAATGGCGTAACGACAGCCCCGCTGTCTCCACCCGAGACCCAGTGAAGTTGAATTTGCTGTGAAGATGCAGTGTACCCGCGGCAAGACGGAAAGACCCCGTGCACCTTTACTATAGCTTTGCACTGGACTTTGAGTTTTCCTGTGTAGGATAGGTGGGAGGCTATGAAGCTGACGCGCTAGCGTTAGTGGAGCCAACCTTGAAATACCACCCTGGAACACTTGGAGTTCTAACCTGGTCCCGTAATCCGGGATGGGGACAGTGCATGGTGGGTAGTTTGACTGGGGCGGTCTCCTCCTAAAGAGTAACGGAGGAGCACGAAGGTACTCTCAGTGCGGTCGGAAATCGCACGTTGCGTGTAAGAGCGGAAGAGTGCTTGACTGTGAGACTGACGGGTCGAGCAGGTGCGAAAGCAGGTTCTAGTGATCCGGTGGTTCTGAATGGAAGGGCCATCGCTCAACGGATAAAAGGTACGCCGGGGATAACAGGCTGATACCGCCCAAGAGTTCATATCGACGGCGGTGTTTGGCACCTCGATGTCGGCTCATCACATCCTGGGGCTGAAGCAGGTCCCAAGGGTATGGCTGTTCGCCATTTAAAGTGGTACGCGAGCTGGGTTTAGAACGTCGTGAGACAGTTCGGTCCCTATCTGCCGTGGGCGTTAGAGATTTGAGGGGGGTTGCTCCTAGTACGAGAGGACCGGAGTGAACGAACCTCTGGTGTACCGGTTGTCATGCCAATGGCACTGCCGGGTAGCTATGTTCGGAAAGGATAACCGCTGAAAGCATCTAAGCGGGAAACCTGCCCCAAGATGAGATCTCTCGGACCGTAAGGTTCCTAAAGGTTTGTTGAAGACTACAACGTTGATAGGTTGGATGTGGAAGTGCAGCAATGTATGAAGCTTACCAATACTAATTGACCGTGAGGCTTGACCATATAACACCCAAGTGGTTTTGACTTGGAATACAGAGTCTTACTTGCAGAAACAAAAACACTTCACCAATTCGGGGCATATGATGAGAATTTTAAAACGATTTGAGTCTTGTGAACCAAAACAGTTAGTTTGCCTGGCGACAATGGCGAGCTGGAACCACCTGATCCCATCTCGAACTCAGAAGTGAAACAGCTCCGCGCCGATGATAGTGTGGATCTTCCTATGCGAAAGTAGGTCATTGCCAGGCCCTTTACAACGAAAACCCCTTACAGAGAAATCTGTACGGGGTTTTTTATTTTCTGAACAATTATCTTTCCCTGTCAATTATGTTTATAATTTAGTCTTAATTTAGATGCGAGGCTGTTATGAGTCGTGCGCGCAAAGAAAATTATCGTCTTGCTCCGAATGAATTGCATGCTTTGCTTGATAAGATCCAAGAAGACTATAAACAGAACAAGGCATTTGCTGTTGATGAGGGTTTTGTTGAAGTAAAAAATAGCCAACATAGTCTAAACCAGCAAGTTAATTATTTCTCCGTGCAGCCAAGTGATCATAATGATAAGCGCCAATTTATTGTTTTTCGCATCAATAAAGATGCGGCATCTCTCGATAATGAAAACCAACTCCCTTATGTTGGCGAAGTTCTTCGTAACTTTTTGAAAGAGAATAAATATAAAAACGCAATGCTTTTGATCCCTCTGCGACAGTGTAGAGATTTTGGAAAAGTAAATTTTTTAAAAAAAGCAAGACGACAACATATTATCTTGTTAGAAGTCGATCTTTCTGCTCGCACAATAGTGGCTCATGATTCACAAAGTAAGACTCGCTATCGATTTTATCCAGATAAGTTAAAAGATATTGCTAAAGAGCTTGGTTTTCGCTATGACTCTGCTCGTGATTATCGCGCTTATAATACGCAAAAAAATGAGACATTATGTGGCTGGTTTGTGCGTCACTATATAATTGATATTCTCGAAAAAGGTAACTCGCAGCATCTAGATAAAATTGTTTTACGCGAAAGTGATTATGCAAATAAAGAAGAATATCTTAAAAAATGTATACCTAATTGGGTTTCTCAGAGTGAGGAACATCAGGGTGACCATGAAATTAGCGAGGACGAGGATCATTGGAATCGTCTCGATGGAGTTTAAATGCAGTTGCTAGTGGATATCGGAAATACAAACATAAAATGGGCTCAATTTGTTACTGAGCTGGGATCTCATAAATCCATCGGATATAAGAATCAAGATATCCAGAAACTACTCAATCAACAGTGGGGTAAGCTAGAGAAGCCCGCAGTTGTTTATGTTGCAAACGTTGGTTCTAGTGATATAGGCGTGGAGCTATCTAGATGGGTAGGAGAGAAATGGTCTTGCCCTTTGCATTTTATTAAATCAACAGCGTCAGCTGCGGGAGTAACAAACGGATATGATTTTCCGGAGCAATTAGGCGTCGACCGCTGGTTGGCAGTTATTGCAGCCTATAATATTTTTAAAACGGATGTTTGTGTATTTGATTGTGGTACGGCCATTACTCTGGATTTGGTAAATGCAAAAGGCTTATATCAGGGCGGATTGATTTTCCCGGGAATTTCATTGCTTCAGACAAGCTTAGTTGTAAATGCAGCTGGATGTATTGCCACACAATCTGGTAATTTAAATTTTAATAATCATATAGTTGCAACCAATACAAACGATGGTATTTTGTTAGGCAGCATTAATGCGGCGCTTTCAATTATCCAGTATCAGCGGATAAGATTGACAGAAGAGTTTCATTTAAACCCCACGTTTGTTATCACAGGCGGAGATGCCCCGCTCTTGCTTCTTTCATTGCCATCAGCCTATCACTATTTACCAGATCTTGTTTTGCAAGGCTTATCGCTACTTGTAAAAAATAATCGGTAAACAAGCGCTATTTTGATTGCTATAACATGAGTTATTGCATAGAATGGCCGCCGAATAATGATAGGGAATTACCTGTATATTGCTGGCGTAGCTCAGTTGGTAGAGCAACTGATTTGTAATCAGTAGGTCCCCAGTTCGAATCCGGGTGCCAGCACCAATGTTTGTAATACTAAATTAAGAAAGTTTTATTGTAGCTCCAAGCCACGCCAAATTTAAGTAAGATTTATGAAAAATAGATAGTATTGGTTGACATTGATGGTGTCCTGAAGCAAAATTCAGGGCCAAATTTTTTTGGAGGGGTTCCCGAGCGGTCAAAGGGATCAGACTGTAAATCTGCCGGCTCTGCCTTCGAAGGTTCGAATCCTTCCCCCTCCATTCCAAGATAAAGAGTAGACAAAGGACAGAAAAACAAGTGCGGGTGTAGTTCAATGGTAGAACTTCAGCCTTCCAAGCTGATAGCGTGGGTTCGATTCCCATCACCCGCTCCAGCTAAGAAGATAAACGGAGAAGCGACGGACAGAAACCGCCATTTATCCTCTGTCTTCTGAACGCCCACATAGCTCAGTCGGTAGAGCACTTCCTTGGTAAGGAAGAGGTCATCGGTTCGATTCCGATTGTGGGCACCAGTTAAAAGTTATGAGTGAAATAGAAAATGGGTAGTATCATCATTCTAGTTATGAAATAGCCAAAAATATTTTGTATAGGAGCTACTAGCGATGGCAAAAGCAGTATTTGAAAGAACGAAGCCGCACTTAAACGTAGGAACAATTGGTCACGTAGACCATGGTAAGACGACGTTGACAGCGGCCCTAACAAAGTGCATGGCGGAGAAATTTGGCGGAGAAGCATTAGGCTACGATCAAATTGATAAAGCGCCAGAAGAAAAAGCGCGTGGTATTACGATTGCGACAGCGCACGTTGAATATCAGTCAGACAACAGACATTATGCACACGTTGACTGCCCAGGCCATGCTGACTACGTTAAGAACATGATTACGGGCGCAGCGCAAATGGACGGAGCGATTTTAGTTTGTTCCGCGGCGGATGGTCCAATGCCACAAACCCGCGAGCACATTTTGTTGGCGCGTCAAGTGGGCGTACCTTACATTGTTGTGTTTTTGAATAAAGCCGACATGGTAGATGATAAAGAATTATTAGAACTTGTTGAAATGGAAGTAAGGGATTTATTAAGCAGTTATGATTTCCCAGGCGACAAGACACCGATCGTAATTGGTTCAGCATTAAAAGCATTAGAAGGCGATCAAAGCGAAATTGGTGTGCCAGCGATTCATAAGTTGGTTCAAGCGATGGATGAGTACTTCCCGCAACCAGAGCGTCAGATTGACAAACCGTTCTTGTTGCCAATTGAAGATGTATTCTCCATTTCAGGACGCGGCACGGTAGTGACTGGTCGTGTAGAAAGAGGAATTGTGAAGGTAGGTGAAGAACTTGAAATTATTGGTTTGAAACCAACTGTTAAGACAATATGTACGGGCGTGGAAATGTTCCGTAAGTTGTTAGATGAAGGTCGCGCAGGTGATAACGTTGGTGTGTTATTACGCGGTACGAAGCGAGAAGATGTTGAGCGTGGTCAAGTATTAGCGAAGCCGGGTTCAATTACACCGCATACGAAGTTTGAATCAGAAGTGTATGTGTTATCGAAAGATGAAGGTGGTCGTCATACACCATTCTTCAAAGGGTATCGCCCACAGTTTTACTTCCGCACCACTGACGTGACAGGTGAATGCCAGTTACCCGAAGGTGTAGAGATGGTAATGCCAGGTGATAACGTACAGATGGTAGTGACGTTGATTGCTCCGATCGCGATGGAAGAAGGCTTGCGCTTTGCTATTCGTGAAGGTGGTCGTACCGTCGGTGCTGGTGTTGTTGCAAAAGTTTTAGAGTAATTAGCGGAAGTTAGGCCAGTAGCTCAATTGGCAGAGCGTCGGTCTCCAAAACCGAAGGTCGGGGGTTCGAGGCCCTCCTGGCCTGCCATTGATAATTCAATAGGTAGGGCTAATTTAAGTTAATTATTTACTGATAAAGGCAACGCAACATGGCGTCGAGAATAGAAAACCAGAGTGAAACAAAGCTCAACTGGCTAAAATGGTTGGTTGTTGCTGTTTTAGTCGTTGCCGGTTTGGCCGCTAACTATTATTATAGCCAGCAGCCATGGCCGTTACGGTTATTGGGTTGGTTGTTTTTGTTAGCAGTTGCGGTTGCTGTTGCTTTTCAAACAAATCAAGGTAAGCAGTTACTAGATTTTTCGCGCGAGTCGCGGATTGAGCTTCGCAAAGTGGTGTGGCCAACACGCCAAGAAACAGTACAAATAACATTCCTTATTGCGAGTGTTGTAGTGCTGTTGTCGCTTGTGTTATGGGGAATCGATGGCGTGTTACTGCGCGTAATTGGTTGGTTAACAGGCCAAAGAGGATAAATTATGACAGATCAGAAAAAAAAGCGCTGGTATGTCGTTCATGCATACTCAGGCTTTGAGAATTATGTAAAGCAGGCGCTCAGCGAGCGTATTGTGTTGGAAGCCGTCGAGTATAAGTTCGGACAAATTTTAGTTCCTACTGAGGAAGTGGTTGAGCTGCGCGCGGGCCAAAAGCGTAAAAGTGAACGTAAATTCTTTCCAGGCTACGTTTTGGTTGAAATGGAAATGGATGATCAGACTTGGCACCTAGTTAGGTCTATACCAAAAGTACTAGGCTTTATCGGCGGCACAAGCGATAAGCCGGCACCCATTAGCCCAAAAGAAGCGGAAACCATCCTGCAGCGTATGCAAGATAGTACAGACAAGCCAAAACCAAAGATCTTATTCGAAATTGGTGAGTTGGTTCGTGTTATCGATGGCCCATTTGCAGACTTTAATGGTGCGGTTGAAGAAGTGAATTACGAAAAGAATCGGTTGCGTGTGGCGGTTCTTATTTTTGGTCGCTCCACTCCTGTGGAATTGCAGTTTGACCAAGTGGAAAAAGGTAGTTAATCAGGCCAATAAGGTGGTATCCTTATTGGTTGTTTTTTGTTAAACGGGGAGCTCTCAACAAGCGTTTGTACCCATAAGTGGAGTCGTTACAATGGCAAAGAAGGTAAAATCATTAATCAAGTTGCAAGTAAAAGGCGGTGCAGCTAACCCAAGTCCACCAGTTGGTCCTGCATTAGGACAACATGGTGTGAATATTATGGAATTCTGCAAGGCGTTTAATGCGCAGACACAGACACCTGACAGGCAAGGCAAGCCATTGCCTGTTGTTATTACTGTATTTGAAGATAGAAGCTTTACCTTTATCATCAAGACTCCACCCGCTTCCCATTTAATTAAAGAAGCAGCTGGTATTCCAAAAGGTAGTAGCGTGCCACACACTAATAAAGTGGGTAAGCTGACACGCAAGCAGTTAGAAGACGTTGCACGTATGAAAATGCCAGATTTGAATGCTGCTAGTATTGAAGCTGCAATGCGGTCTATTGCAGGTAGTGCGCGTAGTATGGGCGTTGAAGTGGAAGGGGGCGTATAATTATGGCTACATTATCAAAACGTATGCGTGCAGTCCGGGAAAAAGTACAACCTGGAAAGTTATATTCAGCACAAGAAGCGATTGCATTGTTAAAAGGTATGCCAAAAACAAAACTACGTGAAAGCGTTGATATTAGCGTTAATTTGGGCGTAGATCCGCGTAAATCTGACCAGGCTATTCGTGGTGCGGTTTTATTACCAAAGGGTACCGGAAAAGAAATTCGTGTTGCTGTATTTACTTCAGCAGCTCACGCTGATGCTGCTAAAAAAGCGGGTGCTGATATCGTTGGTATGGAAGATTTGGCTGAGAAAGTTAAAGCGGGTGAAATGAATTTTGATATCGTTATTGCTTCGCCAGATGCGATGCGCATCGTGGGTCAATTAGGTCAAATTCTCGGTCCCCGTGGTTTAATGCCAAATCCAAAAGATGGTACGGTAACGGCCGATGTTGCTGGTGCAGTTAAAAATGCCAAAATGGGTCAAGTTAGATATCGTACCGATAAAGGCGGAATTATTCATTGCACAATCGGTAAAATTGATTTTGATGCGGCAGATTTAACCCAAAACCTGGAAGCTATTTTGGCTGCTTTAAAGAAGGCGAAGCCAAATAGTGCGAAAGGAGTTTACTTTAAGAAAGTAACGCTTTCGAGCACAATGGGTCCAGGTTTGCAGCTTGATGTTTCAAGCGTAGCTGTATAGTTAATTGAGAAAACCCACTGCTATTACAGGGTGGGCGTAAAAGACTTTGTGGGTATGACGAATTCTTGCCTCGCGAATAATGCGAGGTGTGCTTGCGCCATTACCCGTCAAAGACCGTGGGCGCTATATGCTTAATCAACTGTTAGATCATACTGTTTCTTAAGTTATGAGATGACGTTAGCCGACGCAGACGGTAATGCCAAGTGTGGTATTGCTGTACGTTAGTAGATATTGTTAATTATTTAGCAATATCATCCTGCCGCAATGCGATGTGCAAAGTGCAGGACCAGGTTATGGAGGTGTTTGAGTGACCCTGAGACTAGAAGATAAAAAAGCCATTGTTGCTGAGGTGGCGCAGGTTGCCAAGCAGGCTACAGCTGTCGTTGCTGCTGAATATAGCGGTTTGACAGTATCACAGTTGACTGCTTTACGTAAGTCAGCGCGTGAGTCGGGTGTGTATATGCGCGTAGTGCGTAACACTCTCGCTAGCCGAGCGTTTGAAGGAACAAACTTTGCTTGTATGCAATCAGCATTAGTTGGGCCATTAGTATTGGCATTTTCGAAAGAAGAGCCAAGCGCTGCGGCGCGTTTAATTAGAGACTTTGCTAAGACTTGTGATAAGTTGCAAGTAAAGGCACTATCTGTTGAAGGAAAATTACTTCCAGCGACAGATCTTGCTGTATTAGCAAGCCTACCAACACGCAACGAAGCAATTTCCCAATTGATGTCAGTGATGCTCGGACCTATTACTAAGTTCGTTCGTACACTAGCAGAACCTCATGGCAAATTGGTACGTACAATAGCAGCTGTTCGCGATCAAAAGCAGCAGTCCGCTTAAATTAAGATTAATGTTTAACTGAGTTGGAGTGATGAAAATCATGGCCGTAAGCAAAGAAGATATTTTACAAGCTATTTCCGATATGAGCGTTATGGATGTTGTTGAATTAATCAAGTCCATGGAAGATAAATTTGGTGTTTCTGCCGCTGCTGCTGTTGCAGCTGCTGCTCCAGCTGCTGCTGCCGCTGCAGTTGAAGAAAAAACCGAATTCAACGTTGTAATGACCAAAGCGGGCGACAACAAAATCAATGTGATCAAAGCTATTCGTACAATCACAGGCCTTGGCTTGAAAGAAGCTAAGGATCTTGTTGAGTCAGCACCTACTAATGTTAAAGAAGGTGTTAACAAAGCTACAGCCGCTGACATTAAGAAGCAGCTGGAAGAAGCAGGAGCAACTGTTGAAGTTAAATAATAACTTTTTCATAAATAATTTCGTATTATTTAGCTGATTAAGTTACGGCCGGTGGCTTTATACCTCCGGCCTTTTCTATTTTCTCTTCCTAGTTTGTGATAGGAAGAGAAATATTTAGGCACGCTTTATCGATAAATCACGCAGAGGTACTTTAAATGGGTTCAATGTACTCATACACTGAGAAAAAGCGAATTCGTAAAGATTTTGGTAAACATCCCAGTACCATCGAGACGCCACCATTACTTGAGCTACAGCTGGAGTCCTATTACAAATTTTTGCAAGCTGGTGTTGATTCCAAGCATTTGGGATCACAGGGGCTGCACGGTGCATTTAGATCGGTATTTCCGATCACCAGTTTTTCTGGTAATGCTGAATTAGAATATGTTAGTTATCGCCTAGGCGAACCTGTTTTTGACGTTAAAGAATGCAAAATGCGCGGTTTGACCTATGGTGCATCATTGCGCGTGAAGGTTCGTCTAGTTCACTACGATAAAGAATCAGGTGAAGACAGTAAAGTTGTTAAAGATGTAAAAGAACAAGAAGTTTACATGGGCGAAATCCCATTGATGACTGAGCATGGTACCTTTGTAATTAATGGTACTGAGCGCGTTATTGTTTCTCAATTGCACCGTTCCCCAGGTGTGTTCTTTGAGCATGATCGTGGTAAAACGCACTCTTCAGGAAAGTTGTTATTTTCAGCTCGCGTTATTCCTTATCGCGGATCATGGTTGGATTTTGAGTTTGATCCTAAAGATTGCATTTATGTGCGTATTGATAGACGTCGTAAATTGCCAGCAACTATTTTGTTGCGTGCATTAGATTATACAGTAGAAGAAATCTTAGCGATTTTCTTCGAGAATAACGTGTACCACATTCAGGATGGCGAGTTTAGCTTGGATTTAATTCCAGAACGTTTGCGTGGAGAAATTGCGCCGTTCGAAATTAAGAAAGCGGGTAAAGTCATTGTTGAAAAAGGTCGTCGTATTACTGTTCGCCATATTCAGCAACTAGAAAAAGCAAAAGTTAATAGCCTAGATGTGCCAGCAGATTATTTGCACGGCAAAGTATTAGCAAAAACAGTTATTGATAAAGCCAGTGGTGAAATCCTAGCGAATGCTAACGATCTGATAACTAATGATATGTTAAAAGCATTTGTTGCTGCCAAGGTTAAGTCGTTTGAAACGCTGTACATTAACGACATTGACCACGGTTCATACATGTCAGATACGTTGCGTGTTGATCCTACAACCAATCCACTAGAAGCGTTGGTTGAAATCTATCGCATGATGCGCCCAGGTGAGCCACCAACAAAAGATGCTGCAGAAGCCCTCTTTAAGAACTTATTCTTTGCGCCAGAGCGTTATGATTTATCTGACGTCGGTCGAATGAAGTTTAATCGTCGCGTTGGTCGTAAAGACGAAGATGGTCCGGGTGTATTAACGAAAGACGATATTATTGATGTCTTAAAAACATTGATTAGTATTCGTAACGGCGAAGGCGTAGTTGATGATATCGATCACTTGGGTAACCGTCGCGTACGTAGCGTAGGTGAAATGACGGAAAATCAATTCCGTGTTGGTTTGGTGCGAGTTGAGCGTGCGGTTAAAGAACGTTTGAGCTTAGCTGAATCTGAAAATCTAATGCCACAAGATTTAATTAATGCAAAACCAATCACAGCTGCAATCAGAGAGTTCTTTGGTTCAAGCCAGTTATCCCAGTTTATGGATCAAAACAATCCGTTATCTGAGATTACGCACAAACGTCGTGTTTCTGCATTAGGGCCTGGCGGTTTGACAAGAGAGCGTGCAAGTTTCGAAGTTCGTGACGTGCATCCAACTCACTACGGCCGTGTTTGTCCGATTGAAACACCTGAAGGTCCAAACATTGGTTTGATTAACTCCTTGGCTGTTTATGCAAGAACCAACGCATTTGGTTTCTTAGAAACCCCATATCGCAAAGTAATTAATAATAAAGTGACAGACGATGTTGTGTTCTTGTCTGCAATTGAAGAAAGCGAATATGTTATTGCTCAGGCCAATGCAACAACCGATGGCAAAGGCAAATTGATTGATGCATTAGTGCCTGTTCGTCACAAAGATGAATTTACATTAATGACGCCTGATCGCGTGCAGTTTATGGATGTATCGCCAAAACAGATTGTTTCTGTTGCTGCGGCGCTGATCCCATTCCTTGAGCATGATGATGCAAACCGTGCGTTGATGGGTTCAAACATGCAACGTCAAGCTGTACCAACACTGATTACTGAAAAACCATTAGTTGGTACCGGTATGGAGCGTATTGTTGCGAAAGACTCCGGTGTAACCGAAGTTGCTAGACGTGGCGGTATTATTGATTACGTTGATGCCTCCCGTATCGTTGTTCGCGTTAATGATGACGAAGCAGAAACAGGTTCAACCGGTGTTGATATCTACAATCTGACTAAATACACCCGCACTAACCAAGATACTTGTATTAACCAAAAACCATTAGTTCAAATCGGCGATACTATCGCACGCGGCGACGTATTGGCGGATGGTCAGTCTACAGATTTAGGTGAGTTAGCATTAGGTCAAAACCTTCTTGTGGCATTTATGCCATGGAATGGTTACAACTTTGAAGACTCCATCTTAATTTCAGAACGTGTTGTTCAAGAAGATCGTTTTACCAGTATTCATATCGAAGAATTAACTTGCGTTGCGCGTGATACCAAATTAGGTGTCGAAGAAATCACAGCGGATATTCCAAACGTTGGCGAAAGTGCACTCGGTAAGTTAGATGATTGCGGTATCGTTTACATTGGTGCAGAAGTGAAATCAGGTGATATCTTAGTTGGTAAAGTGACACCAAAAGGTGAAACCCAGCTAACGCCGGAAGAGAAGCTCTTGCGCGCGATCTTCGGTGAAAAAGCATCAGATGTAAAAGATACGTCATTGCGTGTGCCAACCGGAATGGAAGGTACGGTGATTGATGTCCAAGTCTTTACACGCGAAGGTGTCGAGAAAGATACACGTGTACTCGACATTGAAAAGAGCGAGTTAGATAAAGCAAAACAAGATTTAACCGACGAATTACGTATCCGTGAAAACGACGTATTCCAGCGTATCGAGAAGTTATTGCTAAATAAACTGGCCGATGGTGGTCCCGCTAAATTGAAAAAAGGTACGAAAATTACCAAAGCCTATTTAACTGAAACCCCACGTGAAAAATGGTTTGAGATTCGTTTACGTGATGATACAGCAAACTCACAACTTGAAGCTGCGGCTAAACAGTTGAAGCAAGAACGGTTAGAGTTTGAAAAAGCTTACGAAGCGAAACGTAACAAGATTACCCAAGGCGATGATTTAGCGCCAGGCGTCTTGAAAATCGTAAAAGTGTATATGGCTGTTAAGCGTCGTGTGCAGCCAGGGGATAAAATGGCGGGCCGTCACGGTAATAAAGGTGTTATTTCGACGATTGTTCCTGTCGAAGATATGCCTTATATGGCTGATGGTACTTCTGTTGATATCGTCTTAAATCCATTGGGCGTACCTTCTCGTATGAACATTGGGCAAGTTCTTGAAACCCACTTGGGTTGGGCAGCAAAAGGATTAGGCCTAAAGATCGGCAAGATGATTGAAGAGCAGCAATCTGTTAAGAATATTCGTACATTCTTAGGCTCTATCTATAATACTGATGGACGTAAAGAAAATATTAATAGCTTGAGTGACGATGAAGTTGTTAGTTTGGCGAAAAACTTGCGTGGCGGTGTCCCTATGGCTACCCCAGTATTTGATGGTGCAAGTGAAGAAGAAATTAAAGCTATGCTGAAATTAGCTGATCTTCCTGAAAGCGGTCAAACTTGGCTTTACAATGGTCGTACCGGCGATATGTTCGAACGTCCTGTGACGGTTGGTTATATGTATATGATGAAGCTAAATCACTTGGTTGACGACAAAATGCATGCTCGTTCAACTGGCTCTTATAGTTTAGTCACGCAACAACCGTTAGGCGGTAAGGCACAGTTTGGTGGTCAGCGCTTCGGTGAAATGGAAGTATGGGCACTTGAAGCATATGGTGCAGCATACACGTTACAAGAAATGCTTACTGTCAAATCCGATGACGTGGGTGGCCGTACTAAGATGTATAAAAACATCGTAGATGGCGATCATTACATGGAGTCGAGTATGCCGGAAGCTTTCAACGTGCTGATCAAAGAAATTCGTTCACTAGGTATCAACATAGAGCTTGAGTAGATGAAAATTATATCTCTCCTTTGCTGTGCGTGAGGGGGAGATAAGAGATACCTGGATATTTTGTAGCTAAATTAAGATTGTAATTAGGGGGAATAGCCTTGAGAGATTTACTGAATCTAGTAAAGCAGCAAACACAATTAGAAGAGTTTGATGCGATTCACATCGGTCTCGCGTCTCCGGATATGATTCGTTCCTGGTCTTATGGCGAAGTTAAGAAGCCTGAAACCATTAACTATCGTACTTTTAAGCCGGAGCGAGATGGCTTGTTCTGTGCAAAGATCTTTGGTCCCGTTAAGGATTATGAATGCTTATGCGGTAAGTATAAGCGTCTTAAACACCGCGGTGTTATTTGTGAAAAGTGTGGCGTTGAAGTTACTTTATCAAAAGTACGTCGCGATCGCATGGGTCATATCGAGTTGTCCAGCCCAATCGCCCATATTTGGTTTTTACGTTCTTTGCCATCACGTATAGGTTTGTTACTTGATATCACATTGCGTGATATTGAACGTGTTTTATATTTTGAAGCATATGTTGTCATTGATCCAGGTATGACACAGTTAGAACGCGGTCAGTTGCTTTCTGAAGAAGCATATTATGATGCAATCGAAGAATATGGTGATGAGTTTGATGCCCGTATGGGTGCTGATGCGGTTCAAGAGTTATTGAAGGCATTAGATCTCGAAGCTGAGATTAATAAAATTCGTGAAGATATTGTTGGTACCACTTCGGAAGCAAAACTGAAGAAGTTGACCAAACGCTTAAAGTTGATGGAAGCTTTTTTATCCTCTGGGAATAAACCAGAATGGATGGTGTTAACTGTATTGCCTGTGCTACCACCTGATTTGCGTCCACTTGTACCACTTGATGGTGGCAGATTTGCAACATCGGATTTGAATGATCTTTATCGTCGAGTTATTAATCGTAATAACCGTTTGAAGCGTTTGTTAGATTTAAATGCGCCTGACATCATCGTTCGTAACGAAAAACGTATGTTGCAAGAGTCCGTTGACGCATTATTAGATAATGGCCGTCGTGGTCGAGCAATTACGGGTTCAAACAAGCGTCCATTAAAATCACTTGCTGACATGATTAAAGGTAAGCAAGGTCGTTTCCGTCAAAATCTTTTGGGTAAACGCGTAGATTACTCGGGTCGTTCTGTTATTGTGGTGGGTCCTACCTTAAGACTGCATCAGTGTGGTTTGCCAAAGAAAATGGCGTTAGAGCTATTTAAGCCATTTATTTTTAGTCGGTTACAATATCAAGGCATGGCATCAACCATTAAAGCAGCCAAGAAAATGGTTGATCGCGAAGATCCAGCAGTATGGGATATTTTGGAACAAGTAATTCGTGAACACCCTGTGTTGCTAAACCGCGCACCTACATTGCACCGTCTTGGTATTCAAGCATTTGAACCTACCTTGATTGAAGGTAAAGCTATTCAGTTGCACCCACTCGTGTGTACCGCATACAACGCGGACTTCGACGGAGACCAAATGGCTGTTCATATTCCATTGTCTTTAGAGGCACAGCTTGAAGCACGTTCTTTGATGATGTCGACGAATAATATTTTGTCTCCAGCTAACGGCGAACCAATTATCGTGCCTTCACAAGACGTCGTCTTGGGGCTTTACTATTTAACTCGTTCACGTATTAACGCGCGTGGCGAAGGTATGTTATTTAGTGATACCAATGAAGTGCATCGTGCTTATGAAAGCAAACAAGTTGAGTTGCACGCAAAAGTAAAAGCACGTATTAAAGAATTTTTACACGATGGTAACGGTGGCTTTAAAGAAAATATTCGTTTAGTAGAAACAACTGTTGGCCGTGCATTGTTATCTGAACTTTTACCAAAAGGGTTGTCATTCGATTTAGTGAATCGTGCAATGACCAAGAAATCTATTTCTAGCATCATTAACGTTTGCTATCGTGATGTTGGCTTGAAAGCGACAGTTATTTTTGCTGATCAATTGATGTATATGGGTTTCCATTACGCAACTAAGTCTGGGGTATCGATTGGTGTAAATGATTTAGCTATTCCAAAAGACAAGGGCGAAATCGTTGCACAAGCAGAGGAAGAAGTTGGCAAGATTCAGGCGCAATATGCATCTGGTTTAGTTACCCAAGGTGAGCGTTATAACAAAGTTGTCGATATTTGGTCTCGCACGAATGATCAAGTAGCAAAAGCAATGATGAATCAGTTGTCTACCGAAATAGTGAAGGATGCGAAAGGTCAGAAAGTTTCACAAGAATCCTTTAATTCTATTTACATGATGGCAGATTCCGGTGCGAGAGGCTCGGCAGCACAGATTCGTCAGTTGGCCGGTATGCGAGGCTTGATGGCTAAACCAGATGGCTCAATTATTGAAACGCCAATTACGGCTAACTTCCGTGAAGGTTTGAACGTATTACAATACTTTATTTCTACTCACGGTGCACGTAAAGGTCTTGCGGATACCGCTCTTAAAACAGCAAACTCTGGTTATTTGACTCGACGCCTAGTTGACGTTGCTCAGGATCTTGTTATTACCGAGGAAGATTGCGGTACTAGCCAAGGTGTGACAATGAATCCGCTGATTGAAGGCGGCGATGTTGTAGAGCCATTGCATGAGCGTGTGCTGGGTCGTGTAACGGCACAAGAAGTGGTTGAGCCTATCTCAGGTAAAGTGCTCGCACCAGTTGGCACGCTGTTGGATGAAAAATGGGTGGCTGAGTTAGAAGAAGCAACTGTCGACTCCGTATTCGTTCGCTCCCCAATTACCTGCGAATCACGTTATGGTATTTGTTCCGCTTGCTACGGTCGTGATTTAGCACGTGGTCATCGCGTTAATATTGGCGAAGCGGTTGGAGTTATTGCGGCACAGTCGATCGGTGAACCAGGTACGCAGTTAACCATGAGAACCTTCCACATCGGTGGTGCGGCATCTCGAGCGACAGCGGCTAACAATGTTCAAGTGAAGATGGCTGGTAAGGTTAAACTACATAATATTAAGATTATTCAGCATCATAGCGGTAAATTTATTGCAGTATCCCGCTCAGGGGAGTTTGCTGTTGTTGATGAGCATGGCCGCGAACGTGAACGCTATAAGATCCCGTATGGTGCGGAATTGTCCGTAGCTGATGGATCTAGAGCTGAAGCAGGGCAGATTGTTGCTAACTGGGATCCGCATAGCCACCCAGTTATTACTGAAGTGGGCGGTAAGATTAAGTTTGCCGACATGGTTGATGGTGTCACGATGAACCGCCAAACTGATGAAATGACCGGCCTTAGTAGTATCGTGATTACCGATCCGAAGCAGCGCAGCTCCAGCGGTAAGGAATTGAAACCAATGATAAAATTGGTGGATGATCATGGTGATGATGTGTTCTTGGCAGGTACTAATATGCCAGCCCAGTACTTCTTGCCACCAGATGCTGTAGTTAACTTTGAAGATGGTGCCCGCGTAAAAGTCGGTGACGTTATTGCAAGAATTCCACAAGAAACGTCAAAAACCCGCGATATTACCGGGGGCTTACCACGCGTAGCCGACCTATTTGAGGCACGTAGACCGAAAGATCCTTCGATTTTGGCGGAAATATCTGGTATAGTCAGCTTCGGCAAAGAAACCAAAGGCAAGCGCCGCCTCGTTATTACTGCAACAACAGGTGAAGTTCACGAAGAATTGATTCCAAAATGGCGTCATGTAAGTGTATTTGAAGGCGAACATGTTGAAAAAGGTGAGGTCATCGCTGAAGGCTCACTGAATCCACATGATATCTTGCGCTTATTGGGAACAAATGCATTAGCAAACTTTATCGTAAACGAAGTACAAGATGTCTATCGTTTGCAGGGTGTAAAAATTAACGACAAGCATATTGAGGTTATTATTCGTCAAATGTTGCGCAAGGTTATTGTTGCGCATGCAGGCGATACCAACTTCTTGAAAGGCGAGCAAATAGAGTTTAGTTTATTGCGTGAAGAAAACGCTAAGGTCATGAAAGAAGGTAAGTTACCGGCCCGTCATGAGTTTGTTTTACTGGGTATTACCAAAGCGTCGTTAGCAACAGAATCGTTTATTTCTGCTGCGTCTTTCCAAGAAACTACGCGTGTCTTAACAGAGGCTGCTGTCAGTGGAAAAATAGACGAGCTGAGAGGTCTGAAAGAAAACGTTATTGTTGGCCGTTTAGTTCCAGCGGGCACGGGATTAGCGTATCATGCTGGACGTAAAATAAAAAAACATCCTCAGCCTCATCGTGAACGTAGCGAACGAGTTGAAGATTGATAGGTAGGAAATAGCTATTACTGCGTTAGCTTTATTGCTAACGTAGTGAATAGATAAGAATAAATAACATACAGTAGTGTAAGATAGCGATAACAGTAAAAAAGGACTAAGAGTTTAAGTTTAGTGTCCCTCTTTTTGCGATTCATATTATCATCATTAGCTAAAAAGGGCTTTCAAAAGCCCCAATTTAGATAGAGTGTGATGTTTCTGCAAAAAATAAGCAAAGTTATTGAGATAACTTGATAACTGGACTTGACATCGAGCGTACTCCTTTTTAGAATCGCGCCTCCTCCTAAAAAAGTTAGGAGAGACAGTGCTACATTATTATTTTAATTTTTAGATATATAACTGTAATAAGGCTGGAGTTTTAGGAATGCCAACGATTAATCAACTTGTGCGAAAGCCACGAGCCCCAAAGACGGTCAAGTCTACCGTCCCTCATTTGGCTGGTTGCCCACAGAAACGTGGTGTGTGTACCCGTGTGTATACAACAACACCTAAGAAACCAAACTCAGCATTGCGTAAAGTAGCGCGTGTTCGTTTGACTAATGGCTCAGAAGTAACAGCGTATATTGGTGGTGAAGGCCACAACTTGCAAGAGCACTCGGTCGTATTAATTCGCGGCGGTCGCGTAAAAGACTTACCAGGTGTTCGTTATCACATTGTTCGTGGTAGTTTGGATACAGCCGGTGTGTCAGCTAGACGCAGAGGACGTTCGAAGTATGGTGCTAAAAAACCAAAATCATAGAACCTATAGTTGATTTCATACACGATTAAGTATTGATGGGAAAGAATAGCAATGCCAAGAAGAAAAGCTGCGATTAAAAGAGAAGTTTTGCCAGATCCGCTGTACGGTAGCGATCGTTTGGCTAAGTTTATTAACGTTATCATGCGTAGAGGCAAAAAGTCTCTTGCTGAAAATATTGTTTATGATGCATTGACAGAAGTGTCACGCCGCTTAAACAAAGATAAGCATGGTAAAAAAGACGGCTCTGGTGAGTCGGAAGGCGGCCGCTCTTCTGGTGGTGGCGCGGGTAAACTGAAGCCTGCTACAACAGCTCACAGTAAAGAAGGCTTAGATGTATTGGATAAAGCGTTAAATAACGTTCGCCCAACTGTTGAAGTAAAGTCACGCCGCGTTGGCGGTGCGACATACCAAGTGCCAATCGAAGTCGCAGTTGACCGCGGTTTGGCGTTAGCTATGCGCTGGGTTGTAAAAGCTGCTAAAGACCGATCTGAAAAAACAATGGTCTTAAGATTAGCCGCTGAAATTATGGATGCTCACGAAGGTCGCGGTACAGCGGTTAAGATTCGTGATGATATGCATAGAATGGCTAAAGCTAACCAAGCATTTGCACACTATCGTTGGTAAACAGGGGTATATACCGTGGCAAGAGCAACACCAATCGAGCATTATAGAAATATCGGCATTATGGCTCACATCGATGCGGGTAAAACAACGACTACAGAACGTGTTTTGTATTATACCGGCGTGTCTCACAAAATTGGTGAAGTGCATGAAGGCGCAGCTGTGATGGACTGGATGGAGCAAGAGCAAGAGCGTGGTATTACCATTACTTCTGCTGCAACCACCTGTTTCTGGTATGGCATGGATAAACAATTTCCACAGCACCGTATTAACATTATTGATACACCAGGGCACGTAGATTTTACAATTGAAGTTGAGCGTTCATTGCGTGTACTTGATGGCGCATGTGCTGTTCTTTGTGCGGTGAGCGGTGTTGAGCCACAAACAGAAACAGTATGGCGTCAGGCAAATCGTTATGGCGTGCCAAGAATTGGTTTCGTTAATAAAATGGATAGAGCTGGTGCAAATTTCTTGCGCGTAGTTAGTCAGGTACGTTCGCGTCTTGGCGCAAATGCAGTGCCTATTCAGTTACCAATTGGTGCTGAAGAAAATTTTGAAGGTGTTGTTGATCTTGTTCGTATGAAAGCAATCTACTGGAACGAAGAAAATAAAGGTATGACATACGAGGCACGTGAAATTTCAGCTGATATGTTAGAAGAATGCAAAAAGTGGCGTGAAACCATGGTTGAAGCAGCTGCGGAAGCAACCGAAGAGCTGATGCATAAATATCTTGACCAAGGTGAATTAACTGAGAAAGAAATTAAAGCTGGTTTGCGCATACGCACAATAAGAAACGAAATTATCCCGATGGTTTGTGGTTCTGCCTTTAAAAATAAAGGCGTACAAGCAATGCTCGATGGCGTGGTTGAATACTTGCCATCACCTGCTGATGTACCGGCTGTGACGGGTACTAAAGATGATGCAGCTGGCACTCCTATAGAAAGACATCCTGATGATAAAGAGCCTTTCTCCGCGCTAGCATTTAAAATTGCAACGGATCCGTACGTAGGGACATTGACTTATTTTCGCGTTTATTCGGGTGTGTTGAACTCTGGCGATACAGTATATAATCCAATTAAGGATAAAGATGAGCGCATCGGCCGTATATTGCAGATGCATGCAAACAATCGACAAGAAATTAAAGAAGTTCTTGCTGGTGATATTGCCGCGGCAGTGGGTCTAAAGAAAGTAACCACCGGTGATACTCTGTGCTCAACAGATGATGTCATCATCTTAGAAAGAATGGTATTCCCAGAGCCTGTTATTGCTGTTGCGGTTGAGCCTAAGACTAAAGCAGACCAAGAAAAAATGGGTCTCGCTCTAGGAAAATTAGCACAAGAAGATCCATCATTCCGTGTTCATACAGATGAAGAATCTGGACAAACAATTATTCAAGGGATGGGTGAGCTGCATCTTGAAATTATTGTTGATCGTATGAAACGCGAATTTAGTGTTGAGGCGAATGTAGGTAAGCCACAAGTAGCTTACCGTGAAACGATCCGCAACAAAGTTGAGCAAGAAGGTAAGTACGTTAAACAGTCGGGTGGTAAGGGTCAGTACGGACATGTTTGGATTCGTATTGAGCCAAAAGAAGCTGGCACAGGTTATGAGTTTGTGAATGAAATTGTTGGTGGTGCGATTCCGAGAGAATTTATTGCGCCAATCGACAAAGGTATCAAAGAACAAATGGAAAATGGTGTGATTGCAGGCTTCCCTGTTGTTGATGTTAAGGTCACTGTGTTTGATGGTTCATACCATGATGTTGACTCAAACGAAATGTCATTCAAAATTGCTGGTTCCATGGCATTTAAAGAAGGTGCTAAGAAAGCTAAGCCCGTACTGCTAGAGCCTATTATGAAAGTGGAAGTTGTTACCCCCGAAGAATATATGGGTGACGTAATGGGTGACTTGAATAGGCGTAGAGGTATTTTACAAGGTATGGATGACTCACCATCAGGTCGTGTTATTCGCGCCGAAGTGCCACTTGGCGAAATGTTTGGTTATGCAACAGACGTACGTTCAATGTCACAAGGCCGTGCAACTTATACAATGGAGTTTGCAAAATATAGTGAAGCTCCAACAAGCATTACCGAGCAGATTATGAGTAAGAGCACCGCGTAATTGACGAAAGAATTAAAGATTAATTGAGAGGATACCAACATGGCAAAAGCAGTATTTGAAAGAACGAAGCCGCACTTAAACGTAGGAACAATTGGTCACGTAGACCATGGTAAGACGACGTTGACAGCGGCCCTAACAAAGTGCATGGCGGAGAAATTTGGCGGAGAAGCATTAGGCTACGATCAAATTGATAAAGCGCCAGAAGAAAAAGCGCGTGGTATTACGATTGCGACAGCGCACGTTGAATATCAGTCAGACAACAGACATTATGCACACGTTGACTGCCCAGGCCATGCTGACTACGTTAAGAACATGATTACGGGCGCAGCGCAAATGGACGGAGCGATTTTAGTTTGTTCCGCGGCGGATGGTCCAATGCCACAAACCCGCGAGCACATTTTGTTGGCGCGTCAAGTGGGCGTACCTTACATTGTTGTGTTTTTGAATAAAGCCGACATGGTAGATGATAAAGAATTATTAGAACTTGTTGAAATGGAAGTAAGGGATTTATTAAGCAGTTATGATTTCCCAGGCGACAAGACACCGATCGTAATTGGTTCAGCATTAAAAGCATTAGAAGGCGATCAAAGCGAAATTGGTGTGCCAGCGATTCATAAGTTGGTTCAAGCGATGGATGAGTACTTCCCGCAACCAGAGCGTCAGATTGACAAACCGTTCTTGTTGCCAATTGAAGATGTATTCTCCATTTCAGGACGCGGCACGGTAGTGACTGGTCGTGTAGAAAGAGGAATTGTGAAGGTAGGTGAAGAACTTGAAATTATTGGTTTGAAACCAACTGTTAAGACAATATGTACGGGCGTGGAAATGTTCCGTAAGTTGTTAGATGAAGGTCGCGCAGGTGATAACGTTGGTGTGTTATTACGCGGTACGAAGCGAGAAGATGTTGAGCGTGGTCAAGTATTAGCGAAGCCGGGTTCAATTACACCGCATACGAAGTTTGAATCAGAAGTGTATGTGTTATCGAAAGATGAAGGTGGTCGTCATACACCATTCTTCAAAGGGTATCGCCCACAGTTTTACTTCCGCACCACTGACGTGACAGGTGAATGCCAGTTACCCGAAGGTGTAGAGATGGTAATGCCAGGTGATAACGTACAGATGGTAGTGACGTTGAT
>JABDGK010000001.1:100951-114378 GCA_013286085.1 Gammaproteobacteria bacterium
TTCCGCACCACTGACGTGACAGGTGAATGCCAGTTACCCGAAGGTGTAGAGATGGTAATGCCAGGTGATAACGTACAGATGGTAGTGACGTTGATCGCTCCGATCGCGATGGAGGAAGGCTTGCGCTTTGCTATTCGTGAAGGTGGTCGTACCGTCGGTGCTGGTGTTGTTGCAAAAGTTTTAGAGTAACCGACTATGACAATTGGAAGAAAAAGCCAGAGAATTAGAATTCGTTTAAAAGCGTTTGATCACCGACTAATTGATCGTTCAACACGTGAAATTGTCGAAACTGCAAAGCGAACAGGTGCACAAGTGCGTGGACCTATTCCATTGCCAACGCATATTGAACGTTACACGGTGTTGATTTCACCACACGCGGATAAAGATGCTCGTGATCAATATGAGCTTCGTACTCACAAGCGTGTTGTTGACATCAATGAACCAACAGAAAAGACAATTGATGCGTTAATGAAGCTCGATTTAGCGGCTGGTGTGGATGTCCAAATCAGCGTTGATGTAGAAAATTGAAAAAATAAAGGTTAAATGGCCAATGCTATTTACACTTTTTAAGAGGCGGTTGAAATGACTATAAGTTTAGTCGGACGAAAATGCGGAATGACTCGAGTGTTTACGGAAGATGGTATTTCAGAACCAGTAACGGTTATTGAAGTATTACCGAATCGAGTTACTCAAATTAAAACAATTGAGAACGATGGCTACAAAGCTGTGCAAGTTACAACGGGTACGCGTAAGCGCACACGAGTAACCAAACCCGCTGCTGGTCATTTTGCTAAAGCGAATGTTGAGCCAGGTAAAGGGTTATGGGAGTTTCGTGTTAGCGAAACGGATAACCTTGACAGTGTTGCGTTAGGTTCTGAGTTGAAAGTGGATCTTTTCACTGCTGGTCAGTGGGTCGATGTTACTGCAACGAGCAAAGGTAAAGGTTTCGCTGGTACCATCAAGCGGCACCATTTTGCTGGCCAAGATGCTACCCACGGTAACTCGTTATCTCACCGTGTTCCAGGTTCTATCGGGCAAAGACAGTCACCCGGTAAAGTATTTAAAGGCAAAAAAATGTCGGGACATCTGGGCAATACTCAACGAACGGTGATGAACCAAAAAATCATCCGTATTGATGTAGAGCGCAACTTGATTTTGATTCGTGGCGCAGTTCCAGGCGCACCAGGTGGTGATGTTGTAATTCGCCCTGCTGTTAAGAAAGTGCAAAAAGAGGGGGCTAAATAATGGAATTACAATTATCCGGTTCTAAAAGTAAAAAAGTTGAAGTAGCGGATGCTGTATTCGGTTGTGAGTTTAATGAAGCATTAATTCACCAAGTTGTGACAGCGTTTATGGCTGGTGGCCGTGCAGGAACGCAATCTCAAAAGACTCGTTCGGAAGTTCGTGGTGGTGGTATCAAGCCATGGAACCAAAAAGGGTCCGGTCGTGCACGTGCTGGTACCATTCGTAGCCCTATCTGGCGTAAAGGTGGTGTTGCATTTGCAGCAAAGCCGCGTAGTTATGAGCAGAAGGTCAATAAAAAAATGTATCGTGCAGCAGTGCGCTCAATTGTTTCTGAATTGATTCGTACTGATAGATTGCAAGTTGTTGAGTCGTTTTCTCTTGAAACACCGAAGACACGCGATCTTCTCAGCAAATTAGCCGATTTAAAGATTGGCAATAAAGTTTTAATTATTACAGAAGCACTCGAAGAAAATCTGTATTTAGCAGCACGCAACTTGTTGTCAGTGGATGTTCGTGATGTTCCTGCTGTAGACCCTGTGTCATTAGTAGGTGCGGAAAAAGTGCTTATTACAACCGAAGCACTGAAGCAGTTCGAGGAGTTGTTAGCATGAATCAAGAGCGACTTTTAAAAGTTATTTTAGGGCCACACATGTCTGAAAAGGCATCTATTGCTGCAGACAAACGTAGAGAATACGTTTTCGAAGTGGTGACTGACGCTAAAAAACCAGAAGTAAAAGGTGCTGTTGAGCTATTGTTTAACACCCAAGTACAAGCTGTGCGTATTGTGAATGTTAAGAGTAAGCCAAAGCGTTTTGGCCAAATCCAAGGTCGCAGTAAGGCATGGAAAAAAGCATATGTAACACTTCAGCCAGGGCAAGAAATCAGCTTTGCTGGGGGGTAGTAAGTGTCGCATGCAATTAACAGCGTGAAAAAGTAGAGATTGAGGAATATATGGCAATAGTAAAATCTAAACCAACCTCGCCAGGACGCCGCTTCGTAGTAACGGTTTCTAGCACTGATTTGCATAAAGGTGATCCTTATGCACCATTAGTTGTTAAGAAAAACAAAACAGGTGGTCGTAACAACCAGGGTAGAATCACCTCCCGTCATATTGGTGGTGGGCATAAGCAACGATATCGTTTGATTGACTTCAAACGTGATAAAGATGGTATTCGGGCATGTGTAGAACGTATCGAATATGATCCAAATAGAAGTGCTCATATTGCATTAGTGCTTTATGCCGACGGCGAAAGAAGGTATATTGTTGCCCCTAGCGGTGTTAAAGCGGGTGATGAAATTGCTTCAGGTGCAGATGCAGCGATTAAGCCAGGTAACTGTTTGCCAATGGATAATATTCCTATTGGTTCTACTATTCACTGTCTTGAATTAAAGCCAGGCAAAGGCGCGCAACTTGCTCGAAGTGCCGGTACATCCGTGCAGTTGATTGCAAGAGATGGCGTATATGCAACCGTACGTTTACGTTCTGGTGAAATGCGAAAAGTGTTATCCGAGTGCCGCGCCGTCATTGGTGAAGTAAGCAACTCAGAGCATAATTTGCGTTCATTGGGGAATGCAGGCGCTAAGAGACGTCGTGGTATTCGTCCGACCGTTCGTGGTGTTGCGATGAACCCAATCGATCACCCACATGGTGGTGGTGAAGGTAAAACGTCAGGTGGACGTCATCCAGTTTCTCCATGGGGTGTTCCAACGAAAGGTTATAAAACTCGTAAGAATAAGCGTACTGATAAGTTTATCGTACGTGATCGTCGCGGGTAATGGTTGATTTTAAATTATCAAGTTAAATGAGGATTACAGCGTGCCACGTTCAGTTAAAAAAGGCCCATTTGTTGATAAACATTTGATAAAAAAAGTAGAGGAAGCTGTTGCTTCCAGTAACAAGCGTCCTATTAAAACATGGTCGCGTCGCTCAATGATCTTGCCTGAAATGATTGGGCTAACGATTGCTGTGCACAATGGTAGATTGCATGTACCTATTTTCGTTACTGAAAACATGATTGGCCATAAGCTTGGCGAGTTTGCAGCTACACGCACTTTCAAAGGCCACTCCGGTGACAAAAAAGTGAAAGGCAAAGATGAAAAGTAAGATAGCAGGGGGTAAATAATGGAAGTCGCGGCAAGATTAAAATATGCCAGATTGTCTGCACAAAAGTGTCGACTAGTATGCGATCAGGTTCGTGGTATGCCTGTAGACCGTGCTTTAGATCTTTTACGTTTTAGTACGAAAAAAGCAGCAGTGGTCGTAAAAAAGGTTCTTGAATCAGCAATTGCTAACGCTGAGCATAACCAAGGCGCAGATGTTGATGAGCTGAAAGTAACAAAGATTTTTGCTGATCAAGGCGCATCATACAAACGTATGTCAGCAAGAGCGAAAGGGCGCGGTGTTCGCATTTTAAAGCAAACCTGCCATATAACAGTAATTGTGTCCGATCAGGAGAAGCAATAATGGGACAAAAAGTACATCCCATAGGCATACGCTTAGGCATAGTAAAAGATTGGTCATCCCGTTGGTATGCCCCATCTAAAGAATTTGCCAACACATTGTGCGCAGACATTAAAGTCCGTGAATATCTTCGTGTGAAATTGGCGGCAGCTGGAATTAGTAGAATCCAGATTGATCGTCCGGCACGTAATGCAAAAATTACAGTTTATACGGCTCGCCCAGGCGTTATTATTGGCAAGAGCGGTAAAGAAATTGAAACGTTGCGTGATGAAATTAATAAAATTCTGAAAGTGCCCGTGCATATTAGCATTGAGGAAGTTCGTAAGCCTGAGCTGGATGCGAAATTGGTAGCTGACTCTATTGCACAGCAGCTTGAAAAGCGCGTTATGTTTAGACGTGCAATGAAGCGTGCAGTAACTACTGCTATTCGTTTAGGTGCAAAAGGCATCAAGATTTGCGTTAGCGGTCGCTTAGGTGGCGCTGAAATTGCACGCAGTGAGTGGTATCGTGAAGGTCGCGTGCCATTACATACATTACGTGCTGATATCGATTATGGCCTTGGCGAAGCATTCACAACTTACGGCGTAATTGGCGTAAAAGTTTGGATCTTCAAGGGTGAAGTTTTAGATAAAGAGCTAGCTGACGGTTCAAGTACCACAGGTACAGCTGAAAAAGCTCCAGCGAAACAGGAGAAGTAACAATGTTGCAGCCGAAGCGGACAAAATTCCGCAAACAGTTTAAAGGTCGCAATCGTGGTGTTGCTACACGAGGAAATAAAGTAAGCTTTGGCGAATTTGGCTTAAAAGCTGCTGAGCATGGTCGTATTACTTCACGTCAAATTGAAGCAGCACGACGCGCGTTGTCACGACATGTGAAACGTGGTGGTAAAGTTTGGATTCGTATTTTTCCAGACAAGCCAATCTCAAAGAAGCCACTTGAAGTGCGTCAAGGTAAGGGTAAAGGTAACGTTGAGTACTGGGTTGCTTTAGTACAACCAGGCCGCATGATGTTTGAAATCGAGGGGGTGCCTGAAGATTTAGCACGTGAAGCGCTGAAGTTGGCTGCGGCTAAATTACCAGTGAAATCATCATTCGAAAGTCGGACGATAATGTAATGAAAACTAGTGAATTAAGAAATAAGTCGGCAGATGAATTACAGAGTGAATTACTTGCATTGCTAAAAGAGCAATTTAATTTGCGCATGCAAAGAGGCGTTGGACAAACTCCCTCGCCCCATCTGTTTGGTAAGGTTAAAAAGCAGATTGCGCGTGTAAAAACAATCTTAAGCGAAAAAGAAGGTTTATCATCATGACAGAACAAACAGAAATAAGCCGCACTGTTGTTGGCAAAGTTGTCAGCAATAAAATGGACAAAACCATTGTGGTTCTGGTAGAGCGAAAGATCAAGCATCCTTTATATGGAAAGTATATTCGCCGCTCTTCTAAAATGCATGCGCATGATGATAAGAACATATGCAAAGTTGGTGATTTGGTGAAGATTGCTGGAAGTCGCCCTTTATCGAAGACTAAGCATTGGGTTTTAGTTGAAGTATTAGAACAGGCAGAAAAAGATTCATTGCAATAAAGGTTGGAAAGTTTTTTTCTAATTTTTTGCTTTTTTCCTTTTTCAAACAAGCATGATAGTGATAGTATTGACGGTCTTTATTTCCGTCATAATTGGAGTTGTGGCATGATTCAAACGCAGACGATCCTTGATGTGGCGGATAATAGTGGCGCGCGTCGCGTGATGTGCATAAAGGTACTAGGTGGCTCACATCGTCGCTACGCTAATATTGGCGACGTGATTAAGGTTAGCGTAAAAGAGGCTATCCCCAGAGGCAAGGTAAAAAAAGGCGATGTATTGAACGCAGTTATTGTTCGCACTTGTAAAGGTGTGCGCCGTGCTGACGGTTCAGCGATTCGATTTGATGAAAATGCAGTCGTAATCCTGAATGCGCAAATGCAGCCGATTGGCACACGTATTTTTGGACCTGTAACTCGTGAGTTGCGTGGCGAAAACTTCATGAAGATCATTTCATTGGCTCCTGAAGTTATATAGACGTTGATGTAGAGAGCATAAGCATGAACAAGATAAAAAAGGGCGATGAAGTAGTTATTATCGCTGGCAGAGACAAAGGTAAAAGAGGCGCAGTAACAGATGTTTTGCTAAAAGGCGAAAAGCTGTTAATTGAGGGCATCAATACCGTTAAAAAGCATGTTAAAGCAAACCCAAACACGGGCGATCGTGGCGGGATTGTTTTAAAAACGCTACCTATTGACCGTTCAAATGTCATGTTATATAACGCTGCAACCGGAAAGGGTAGCAGAGTTGGCATACGAATTTTGGAAGATGGTCGTAAAGTTCGTTATTTCAAGTCCACTGATGAAGTGGTCGATGTAGATGTTTAAGAAATAGGTGAGCCATGGCAAGATTGCTTGATTATTATCGGAAAGATATAGTTCAGAAGTTAAAAGACCGATTTAAATATACTTCGGTTATGCAGGTGCCACGCATCTCAAAGATCACATTAAATATGGGTCTTGGCGAAGCAATGGAAGACAAGAAAGTAATTGCTTCTGCAATGGCAGAGCTAGAAAAAATCGCTGGGCAAAAGCCAGTAGCAACGCTTTCGCGTAAGTCTATTGCTGGTTTTAAACTCAGAGAAGGCTGGCCTATCGGATGCAAAGTAACATTACGTGGACCACGCATGTATGAGTTCTTGGATAGATTAGTTTCTATTGCATTACCTCGAGTGCGTGACTTTCGTGGTGTTAGTATTAAATCATTCGATGGACGTGGTAACTATAGTCTGGGTTTTAAAGAACAGATTGTGTTCCCTGAGATTGAATACGATAAAGTTGATGCCTTAAGAGGTCTTGATATTACTATCACTACTTCGGCAAAAACAAATAAAGAAGCTCAAGCATTATTAGAAGCTTTTAATTTTCCATTTAAAGAAAAAGATGCGAGTTAAGCGCTATGGCTAAAACTTCAATGGTTGAACGAGAAAAAAAGCGTGCCCGTTTAAACGAAAAGTTTCGTGAAAAAAGGGACAAGCTTAAAGAAGCAATTTTAAATGTTAATCTGAGTGATGAAGAAAAGTGGGATGCAATCCAAAAATTGCAGACACTCCCGCGTGATTCAAGCATCACGCGTCGTAGAAATCGCTGCAGGTTGTGTGGTAGATCTCGAGCTTATAACCGATTGACTGGTTTATGCAGAATCCATATGCGTAGTGCAGTGATGAATGGTTTGGTTCCAGGTATGCATAAAGCTAGTTGGTAATTTGGTTTAAAGAGGTATAAGCAATGTCAATGCAAGATCCGATTGCGGACATGTTAACGCGCATTCGCAACGCGCAAACAGTTGGTAGTTTAGATGTCGAGATACCATGCTCGAATTTGAAACTTGCTATTCTTTCTGTATTAAAAACAGAAGGTTATGTTAATGATTTTGAAACATCAGTAACTGACGGCAAGAAAAATATCAAGGTAGCGTTAAAATACTACCAAGGTAAAGCTGTTATTGAAAAAATTAAACGAGTGAGTCGACCAGGCTTGCGAATCTATAGACGTAGCACCGAACTGCCTACTGTTTTATCGGGTATGGGTATTGCTGTAGTGTCTACATCTAAAGGCGTAATGACAGAGCGCGCTGCGAGATCACAAAATCTCGGCGGTGAAGTTTTGTGTACGGTTGAGTAAAAGGGGAAGGGTATGTCTGCTTCAAGAGTAGGTAGAAAGCCAGTAACAATCCCTTCTGGGGTTGAAGTAACGTTACAAGGCCAAGAGCTTGCCATCAAAGGTCCTAAAGGTCATTTTTCAGTGCCTTTGCATCCTTTCGTAGCGGTTATTATTGAAAATGGCGTTGTAAAAGTACAAACGAATCCAAATGGCGGATATTGCCGCAATGGTTCTGGTTCTAAATTGCTGAAAGCAATTACCGGAACAACAAGAGCAAATATTGCAAATATGGTTCATGGCGTAACACATGCATTTGAGAAAAAGTTATTGCTTGTAGGTGTCGGTTATAAAGCGCAAGCTAAGGGTAAAGTATTATCTTTGAGTCTTGGTTTTTCTCATCCCGTTGATTTCAATGTTCCGGAAGGAATTACAATTGAAACACCAGCACCGACTGAAATTACTGTTAAAGGTACTGATAAAAAGCTTGTAGGGCTAGTCGCTTCTAAAATCAGAAGCTATCGCGGTCCTGAGCCTTACAAAGGTAAAGGCGTTCGTTACGCAAATGAAAATATTGTGCGTAAAGAAACCAAGAAGAAATAATAGGGTGATGATATGAATAAAAAGACTGCAAGATTACGTAGAGCGAAACGTGGCAGAATGCACATGAAAGAACTGGAAGCAGTTCGTTTATGCATTCATAGAACACCGCGCCATATTTATGCACAAGTTATTGCTCCAACAGGAGCGGAAGTACTTGTTTGCGCTTCTACTTTGGATAAGGAATTCAAAGGTAAATTGAAGTCGACAGGTAACAAAGAAGCAGCTCAGCAAGTTGGTAAGCTAGTTGCGCAACGTGCAGTTAAAGCAGGTATTAGTCAAGTCGCATTTGACCGTTCTGGCTTCAACTATCACGGTCGTGTTAAGGCTTTAGCAGATGCTGCTAGAGAAAGTGGATTAGAATTTTAAGGGTTATTTATGGCTAATTATGACCAATCAGTAAAAGGCGATGGCCTGCAAGAGAAGCTCATTGATGTAGCTCGTACATCAAAAACAGTAAAAGGTGGTAGAGTAATGAGCTTTGCTGCGCTAGTTGTCGTAGGTGATGGTAATGGCACAATCGGAGTTGGTCGTGGTAAAGCACGTGAAGTACCCGTTGCGATCCAGAAAGCGCTCGAAAGCGCACGTAAGAATCGCCAACATATCACATTAAAAGATGGTACATTGCATTGCCCAGTGATTGGCAAACATTCAGCAACCAAGGTTTTCATGAAACCAGCGTCTGAAGGTACCGGAATTATTGCAGGTGGTGCGATGCGTGCGGTGTTTGAAGTTCTTGGTGTTAGAAATGTTCTTGCAAAAATTGATGGATCAACCAATTCTATCAATGTTGTTAGAGCAACATTAGAAGCTTTAAAACAATTAGCTGCGCCAGAGTATATTGCTGCTAAGCGCGGTAAAACAGTTGAAGAAATTGCTAGGAATTAATTATGTCAACAAAGAAACAATTAAGAGTGACATTGATTCGCAGTGTTAACAAAGCACTGCCAAAACATAAAGCGACAGCGATGGGTTTAGGTCTGCGCCGTATGCATCATACCGTTGTTGTTGAAGATACAGCATGTACACGTGGTATGGTTAAGAAAATTGATTACCTATTATCAGTAGAGGAAGTGTAAGAATGTACCTCAATACTTTAAAACCCGCTCCAGGATCCAAAACGCCAGCTAAAAGATTAGGGCGTGGTATTGGTTCCGGTAAAGGTAAAACATGTGGCAAAGGGCACAAGGGTCAAAAGGCTCGTGCGGGTGGATATCATAAAGTCGGTTTCGAAGGCGGTCAGATGCCAATACAACGACGGATTCCTAAATCAGGCTTCCGTTCTAGAAAAGCGCTAGTTCGCGAAGAGATTCGTTTATCTGATTTAAATAAGATTACGGATACAGTGATTGATTTTACTACCCTGAATGTGACTGGACTTATTAAAAATTCGACTAAGTACGCAAAGATTATCTCATTTGGAAAAATTGAGCGCGCTATTACAGTCCGTGGTTTGTTAACAACCGCTGGCGCACGTAAAGCAATTGAGGCAGCAGGCGGAACAGTCGAGGGATAGATGGCTACAAATAGGTTAGGCGCGAGTGCGGCGAATGGTATTGCTGATTTAAAGCGTCGGTTGCTTTTTGTTTTAATGGCAATTTTAGTGTTTCGAATCGGGTCTTATATACCAGTACCTGGTTTGAATCCACAAAGATTGCAAGATTTGTTTAACGCACAACAGAATAACATAGTTGGTTTATTCAACATGTTTTCTGGTGGTGCATTGATGCGTTTTAGTGTGTTTGCGCTTGGTATTATGCCTTATATCTCAGCTTCGATTATTATCCAGCTGTTGACGGTATTGTCCCCGCAACTTTCTGATTTAAGAAAAGAAGGCGAAGCAGGGCAGCGTAAGATTAATAAGTATACTCGTTATGGGACGTTAGTCTTAGCAACATTCCAGGCGATTGGTATATCAAAAATGATGGCCGCTAATCATATAGCACTGATGCCCGGCTTTGCTTTTTATTTTACGACAGCATTGACCTTGGTTACTGGCACGATGTTTTTGATGTGGCTAGGTGAGCAAGTAACAGAGCGAGGAATTGGTAATGGTATATCTATTATCATCTTTGCGGGAATTATTGCAGGGTTTCCAGCAGCAATTGGTAGAACGCTGGAGCAGGTAAGAGAAGGTCAGCTACAAGTTATTGCACTGTTGCTTATTGTGGCAGCGGTAGCAGTGGTTGTTGGGTTGGTTGTGTATATTGAGCGTGGCCAGCGTCGTATTACGATTAATTATGCGCGCCGGATGCAGGGCGGAAAAATGTACTCGGCAAAAAGTACATACTTTCCCTTAAAAATCAATATGGCTGGCGTGATACCACCTATTTTTGCTTCAAGTATTATTTTGTTCCCAGCCAGTTTGGCTCAATGGTTTGGACACGGTAAGGGATGGGAGTGGTTGGGAACATTTGGAGTTGCTTTGCAACAACAAGGCCAGCCTTTGCATATGTTATTGTTTAGTGTAGCGATTGTGTTTTTCTGTTTCTTTTATACGGCGCTGGTATTTAATCCGCGCGAAACAGCAGATAATTTAAAGAAATCTGGGGCTTTTATCACTGGTATTAGGCCTGGTGAACAGACAGCAAATTATATTGATGCCGTGATGACTAGATTAACGTTGGCTGGTGCAATATATGTAACTTTAGTGTGTTTGCTGCCTGAGTTTATGATTTTAGCGTGGAATGTGCCATTTTACTTTGGCGGAACATCATTGCTAATTATCGTTGTGGTAGTTATGGACTTCATGGCACAGGTTCAAGCTCATATTACATCATATCAATATGAGTCCTTGCTGAAAAAGGCAAACCTGCGCACTGGTGGACTTGGTTTAACACGCTAGTAAAGTAATCTAAAAATAGCTGAATTTGGAGTTAACTATGAAAGTGGGTGCGTCAGTTAAGAAAATATGCCGAAACTGCAAGATTGTTCGCAGAAATCGCATAGTACGTGTGATTTGCAAGGAAAAGAGACATAAACAAAAGCAAGGTTAAGGTTGATTTTTTAGGATTTCAATATTAAACTGGTCCGCTTTTGTAGTCACGAGATCTAATAGGTAGAAGTTGTAGGAGTTATTGAATGTCAGCCCGTATTGCAGGCGTAAACATACCGGTACAAAAACACATAGTCATTGGGCTCACAGCCATTTATGGTATTGGGCGTAGTAAAGCTTCTAAGATTTGCGAAGTTGCAAAAGTCAGCCCAAGCAAAAAAACAAAGGACTTAACAGAAGTTGAGTTAGAGAGTTTACGTGCGGAAATTGCCAAAGTTCGTGTTGAAGGTGATCTTCGTCGTGAGGTTTCTTTAAATATCAAGCGGTTGATTGAATTAGGGTCTTACCGCGGTTTGCGTCACAGACGTGGGTTGCCAGTACGTGGCCAACGCACTAAAACTAATGCTCGTACTCGTAAGGGTAAGCGCAAAGGTAAAAACTAGAGATTGATGAGCCTATATTAATTTAGTGGAATATCAGGAAAATAAATAGCAATGTCAGCAAATCAAACAAAGCCTACTGAGGCAGCAAGTCCAGCAACAAAAAATCAGGCAGTAAAAAACCTGAAAGATGACGCTGAGACAACAGAAGATCAAGGTGGTACCGGTACCCAATCATCAGATACTGGTAAGGCAACTACACGCTCTCGTAAAAAGACGAAGAAGCTTGTTGTTGATGGTATCGCGCATATTCGTGCTTCGTTTAATAACACGATTGTGACCATTACGGATGTGCAAGGTAATACCTTGGGCTGGTCGAGTGCAGCAAGTTGTGGATATCGTGGATCCAGAAAATCTACGCCATATGCTGCAGGTGAGGCCTCATCTAAAGTAGCACTGAGTATTGTTGAAAACTTTGGCATGAAGACAGTGCAAGTACGTGTTAATGGCCCTGGTCCGGGTAGAGAATCTGCTATTAGATCTTTGCATTCTGCTGGGTTAAAGATTTTGTCAATCACTGATGCTACTGGTATACCTTTCAATGGTTGCCGTGATCCTAAAAAGCGTCGTGTGTAAGTGTAGCGTAGGAGAAGGTAATGGCTAGATATACAGGACCAAGATGCAAGCTTGCTAGACGCCAAGGAACTGACTTGTCGTTGTTAAGTGGTGTCCGTTCATTAGATACAAAATGTAAACTGGAAACTCCCCCAGGTGTTCATGGCGCGCGTCGCGGTCGTGAGACTGAATATGGACTTCAGTTGCGTGAAAAACAAAAAGTCCGTCGTATTTACGGCGTGATGGAGAAACAGTTCCGTAACTATTTCAAGAAAGCTGCACGCTTGAAAGGCTCTACCGGCGAAAACTTATTGAAGCTGTTGGAATGCAGATTAGATAATGTTGTTTATCGTATGGGTTTTGGCTCAACACGTGCCGAAGCAAGACAGTTAGTAAGTCATCGTGCTATTCTTGTTAACGGTAAAACCGTTAATATCCCATCGTATGATTTATTACCTGGTGATGTTGTTAGTGTCAGAGAAAGTAAAAAAGCACAGTTGCGCATTCAAGGCGCTCTGTCTCTTGCTCAATCAAGAGCTGCTTGCGGTTGGGTAGAAGTTGAGTCGGGTGATCTGAAAGGTACGTTTAAACAAGCCCCAGATCGTACAGACTTGCCTTCCGATATCGTCGAGAAGCTAATTGTTGAGCTTTACTCCAAATAATTTTTTGGGATTCATGAGGTTATTTCATGCAAAATAATCCATATGATTTTTTAACACCGCGCGAAATTGCTGTAGAAACTTTGTCACCGTTTCATGCAAAAGTGACACTAGAGCCGTTAGAGCGTGGGTTTGGTCATACATTGGGCACTACATTACGTAGAATCTTGCTGTCGTCTATGCCGGGTGCTGCGATTACAGAAGTAAAAATTGACGGGGTATTGCATGAATATAGTACAATACCTGGCGTACAAGAAGATGTAATTGAAATTCTTCTGAACCTTAAGAATGTCGCTATTAAGTTACATGGTCGTGAAGAAGTGACATTAAGATTAAATAAGAAAACACCAGGTGTTGTTGTTGCGGGTGATATTGAGCCTGAACATGATGTTGAAATTGTTAATCCTGAATATGTAATTGCGCATTTGAATGAAACAGGTGCTTTAAACATGACGATGCGTGTATCGCTGGGTCGTGGTTATGAAACCGCTTCATCAAGAGCAAATAGTTTGGGAAGTGATGATAAAAATCCTATTGGTGTATTGCATATTGATTCGAGTTTTAGCCCGGTATTACGTGTAGCATATAGTGTTGAAAGTGCTCGTGTAGAACAGCGCACAGACTTAGATAAGCTGGTTATTGATCTACAAACGAATGGTACTTTGGATCCTGAAGAAGCTATTCGTCGATCAGCAACTATTTTACAACAACAGTTAGCACCGTTTGTTGATTTGAAATCTTCTTTCATTACGAAAGAAACTAGCGAACAGCAAGCGATTAATCCAATTTTCTT
>JABDGK010000002.1:0-749 GCA_013286085.1 Gammaproteobacteria bacterium
GTAAAAAAGCAGATGAAGAAATGGGTACGATTTTTCTGGATACCCAAGGATTAAAGAATCACGAAGTGAAAATAGTGAATGGATTACTCGTCTATCCTGATGGTGGCTATCTCGATACGGGAGATTATTTTGCCCACGAGAAAAAGGGATTTTGTGCTTTTGTGATAGATCCAAAAGGCGGCATCTTTGTTTTTAATCATTTAAGCATGCGTGATGGTTATGCGCATTCCACAATGCTTGCACAGCAAGCAAGTTTTGGTGCGGGTGAATTAAGCGTGGTGGAAGGTAAAATAAAAGAAATTACGCTTCATAGCGGACATTACACCCCTGGCGAAACGAATATTTATGAAGTTTTAAAATTTTTACGAAAAAATCAGGTGGATTTTGCTGATGTTGAAATTAGTTTTGTTAAAATGCCAATGTATCATTCGGGTGTTAATTTCCGCGAAGAAAAGAGTGCAGATAATGTTACTACTTACTTCAAATGTAATGCAAAAGAATTTTATGATCGTTATTTTGAAATAGAAAAACATCTCAACGCACATAAACATGGTAGTCTTTCTTCAAGGGATTTTCTCATTGCTAATCAAGTTTATTTTAAAGAAATTGATGATGAGCGTTGTTTGCTTGCTAATGCTAGTAAAAATAAAACAGAATCTGTGCGAGCGTTATTGGAAGTTAACGTGAGTCCAAATGCGCCAAGCAATCCGTCTGTTGGTATACAAACAGACCCAGAACCTGTCTTGGAC
>JABDGK010000002.1:759-97302 GCA_013286085.1 Gammaproteobacteria bacterium
CTGCATGTTGCTATCAAAAATAAAAATGCAGAGATGGTAAAAACTTTATTATCCCATGGTGCTTTACCTTATTTGACTAATAAAGAAAATATTTCTGCGACAGATTTTGCTTATGATAATGAAATGGTGGATCTAGGGAATTTACTTTTTGAGAAAGAATGTGCACTTGGCCTAGAGTTACAGCATGCAGCTGAAACGAATGACTTACATTTAATTCAGTCAATATATCATCATGACTTTGCTGTCAAATTTAGAGGAGATAAAATGCAAACACTACTCCATCTAGCAGCGAAATCGCATTCAATCGATGTCGTTGAATTTTTACTTCAACGAGATTTCCCCGTTGGTGTTCCAGATTCAGAAGGTAAAACTGCGAGAATGATTGTGGAGGACAAAGACAATCTTGATGAGAATATTGCTTATCTTCTCTTATTAAAAGAACAAGAGCTGGTAAATAATATTTTTGATACACCCAACTCTTTATTTGATGAATCAGAGTCATTGTTTGATCTAGATGAAGATATTCAGGATGCTGTTGATGAAATTGCAAAATATCCTATGGGATATAATCAAGTGGATACGTTGATCAGGGATGAGTTTGTTAAGTATTTACAAAAATATCAAAATTCAAAATCTTTATCAGATCTTGAGACTGGTAGGTCTATCATGAGAGATTTTATTGAGAACTTCGATATACCTAATACTAATCGTTCTCTTTATAGAAAATTAACTATGCTACAAAATTTGATTGAGAAGAAAATTCAAAACAGTAATGACGAGATATCTCCCTTCTCTCGCAAGCGGGAGAAGGGTTGGGGATGAGGGTGTTTACTATGATGCATGTTGGATTAGAAAATTTGCCACACAATAAACCCTCACCCTAGCCCTCTCCCGCGTGCGGGAGAGGGGAGATATGTGGATGTTGACTTTTGTTTCCTTGAGAAATTAAGGTCTTCGATAACTGTATTGCTGTTGAATGTCTTGGTCGGGCTTCATAAGCTCAAGACGGTGAACTTCTGTTGGGTTAATTTTCTGTGAGCGAGCCTGTGCAACAGTCAGGATTGCTAAAGGTCCATAAGACAAGTCAGGAATAACGATATGGGCCCCCGCTTTATAAAGACGTTCTTCTGTTTGTTGGCGGCGTTTTGCTAATTCTGTTGGTGTTATTAATTTTAGTGCTGCTGGCGTTGCAATACTATTAAGCGAGCTGTGGTTACGAACGCCTACAACAAATGCGCGACGACCAACACTTTGAACATCGCTAGATGTATCAGTAAAAAAAATATTACTTGCCATTGAAGTTGGTGATAAACCACGTTTCTTAATATTTTCTAATAATAAATCATAGCGTGATCGAGAATGCTCGGGTAGATCATCTGCAGCGGTAATAGCATCAAAGGTATGTATTTGCTTGAGCCTAACGATCGCTTTTTCTAAGGGATTTTTGAAATACCCCGATGTTAACGCTGTTGCGCTGCCAGTTTCTCCTATGAATGTGAGTAGATCGCTAGCATAAGGTATGACTTCTGTATCATCACCAATAATTCTATCGAGCTCTATATTGAATTCGTTGACTATGTCTGCTAGGTTAAGATTGAGATGGTGTGTTTCAATGAGTTCCAGAATATGTTCAGGCTTACTTTTTCCCATAGGACCGGTGATTTGTTCGGGAGTGAGTTCTACGCCACGTCTTTTAAAAACAATATAAAGCGCAATTAAAGGTGGAAAACAATAAGGCTGTATGAGCGTGCCGGCGCTATCAAATTGACAAAATATGGGGTAGCAGTCACGCGGCAGCTGGGCTAACCGCTGTCGTGCCCAGATAAAATTGACATGTGTTGATATGGCTGGCGCGGTTGAGAATAATCGATGTTGGTGTGTGGCTGCAGCAACGGCAGCTTGTGATGTTAGATGCGATAATCTTGTCGATGCGGCACGTGCCCCCAAGGCAACTAAATTTCTTAGCATGATATATAATCCCTTTTTTAAATTCCATAGTCCAAGACAGGTTCTGGGTCTGTTTGTATACCAACAGACGGATTGCTTGGCGCATTATCACTTCTCATGAGACTGCATGCGAGCAATGGGGACTGCGGTAATTTTACAGGAGTTTCCTTTTCCTTGTTTTGTTTTGACTCGAGTGCGTCATATTTTTTTTGAAGTTCTTGATAGGTCTGATTTTTTAATATTATTTCAGCACGCAGTCTGGCTATCTCTGTTTCGTATAAGTCGGCTTTGGTCTGCAGGCTAGCAAGTTCCTTTTTGTGATCTTCTTGTATTTTAGTATGTGATGCGTGGTAATCAACAACCACTGTTCCATCTAACTCAGGATCATATGTGACAGTGTTATCTTGCCGAACAAAAGACATATTTCTATTTCCTTATTGTCAATGGTGGACACGCTTGTGCTCTGAGGCATCCCCATGAATTTTTTTATGATCATCAAATCGCTGTGGTACGTATCCAAGTTTGGGTACGACCAAATAAAGGTATGCCGATATAACCTCTGACAGTCAGTTTTTGATTGTCATCACTGGGTTTAATGCTGCATTTGTAAATTTTTCCAGTTTTAGGATCGATAATTTCGCCACCGCTCCATCGATTATTGTCGTTGGGTTTTAAATCAGTCATAAAAACCAGACCAATAATCGGTTGATTATGACGTTCATCCTTGCATGCGCTGCAAATTTTTAATGGCACATCACCGGGTTTGGGATAGGTTTTAAGAATTTTTCCAAATACATGATGGTTAGGTGTTTCATAAATTTTTATGATGCTTTGCACACGACCGCTGATATCATCCACTGTTTTCCAATAACCAATTGGCGAATTGGCAACTGTTCCTGCTATGCTGCTCATACAAAATAGACTTGCAATTAGCAATATAAAACTACGCATGAAATGTTCCTCATTATTGTTTTGATGTGGCAATTAATGCATGAAAAATATTATCTCTGACTTCTTCAACATGACCTGTGCCATCGACTCGGATAAAAGCCGGTGCGTGCGGGTCAGATGAATTTGCTTCGTCACGGTAATACTTAACAAGCGGTTCTGTTTGCTGATGATAGATAGCAAGACGATTGCGTACAGTATCTTCATGGTCATCCACGCGCTGTATGAGTGGCTCACCGGTTACATCATCCATATCATGAGTCTTGGGTGGATTGTGAATGGTATGATAAATACGACCAGACGCTGGGTGAATTCGGCGACCGCTTAAACGTTTAATCAATTCTGCGTCTGGTACGCGTATTTCAATGACATAATCAAGATAAACATGATTTTGATGCAGCGCTTCTGCTTGTGGAATGGTGCGTGGAAAACCATCGAGTAAAAAACCGCGCTCACAATCCGTTTGTTGTATGCGTTCTTTGACTAATTCAATCATAATATCATCAGACACGAGCTTGCCTGCATCCATGATTTTTTTCGCTGCTAAGCCAAGCGGTGTGCCTGCTTTGGTGGCGGCACGCAGCATGTCTCCAGTTGAGATTTGCGGAATATGGAATTTTTCTTTGATGAATGTTGCCTGGGTTCCTTTGCCTGCCCCTGGGCATCCCAATAAAACTAAACGCATCTATAGCTTGCTCCTAGTCCAAATAGGCCCCTATTTTAGTTGATTCCATAGGGCTGTGACTAGTTATTTAATTTTAATGATGCAAGAATCAGGCTCGTTTGTTAATACGGAAATGGGCGTGGCATTGGAATACTGTTTTAACACTTTTAAGGCGCGCTGACTGCCAGACTCATTCCATAAATCGTAGGCTTCAAAGGGAAGTAAGTCAGGAATTTGCTGTGCCTGCAAACGAATAGATTGTAAAATATCCATAATAGAAACAAATTGTTGCGCAAGGCAGCTGTATAAGTCATTGCTTGTTTTCGACATAGCATGATACGCCCCACGCCCCAGCGTGACAAAATAACTGATTTTAACCGAGCGTTTTTCGGCTAATTTGGGGAATAATCCTGAAAAGAGTAGGCAGGTATCCCCTACCCCTTGTAAAGCCGCTTCACGTGCTCTCGCATTGACCTGGAGGGCTTGCATGAGTTCCAGCCCCATGGTTTGTTTGGCGATTTCAGGTTTGTTGATATAACGAGCTAGCAGGAAAACAAGGTAGGCTTCTAATTCATGTTGTAACGCAGTATCACAAGCGATTTCAGCCTCATGTACAACCTCTTGCCACAATGCAACCGGGGTAGAATGAGTCAGTACTTTCATGGCAGTATCTCCCTAAAAAACGTGGAATACTTAACTCCCATGTCACTAGTATAGTATATCTCTCTGAAAAAAGTGATAAAATTTCAAAATTTCTTATTAATGGCATAGAGTAGGCAATAAATGATCAACTTGTTTGTGTCGGATATACACCTCGAAGAAAGTCGTCCTGATATAGCTGAGATTTTTTTTCGATTTTTATCACAGGATGTAAAGCATGCAGATGCGTTGTATATTCTAGGGGATTTTTTTGAAGCGTGGATTGGTGATGATGATGTCACGGACTTTAATACTCAGATTATGGATATGCTGTTATCTGTAACAAAAACGGGATTTCCTATTTATCTCATGCACGGTAATCGTGATTTTTTACTGGGAAAAAAGTTTTTAAAAAAGACTGGCTGTCGTTTATTACCCGATGAATATGTAGTTGATCTTGCTGGAACCCCCACACTATTAATGCATGGTGATACACTTTGCACGGCAGATATTGCGTATCTTAAATTTCGTAAAACGTCACGCAATTGGTTTATGCAGCAATTATTTTTATGGAAGCCGCTTAAAAAACGCCAGGCCATTGCCGCTAATATGCGTGAAAAAAGTAAACTCTATACGAGTACAGCATCGGCAGCCATTATGGATGTGACGCAAGCCGAAGTTGAGCGTGTTATGCAAAAACATCATGCGCAGCATCTTATTCATGGTCACACGCATCGTCCGGCTGTACATCATTTTGAATTGAATCAGTTGCCAGCAACTCGAACGGTTTTAGCGCCTTGGCATGAGTGTGGTAGTGTTTTAGTGTGTGATGATGCAGGGAAACAAGAGGTTATTGTATTGAAGTAACAGGGCAACTTACCGAGCCGCGCGCGGCTCGGGAAAAAACCATCTTAAATCGCTAGTGGATTGTGAGTGACAATCAAGCCGTGCATATTCATACCATGATTAATTTGATTTGCGAGAGCTAATGCTGTCGTTTGTTTAAATGCGGGTCCTACATAAACATAGGTCATTCCATTAGGCTTGGTTTTATAAGTGAAAGCCTTATATCCTTTTGCACGTAATGCGTTAGTTAAGTTCACCGCATTTTTTTGATTTTTAAAGATGCCCATTTGTACGACCCAGGCTAGTTTTTTCAAATTACTGATCGTTGTCGTTTTGTTTGCAGCATGGGTTGCTAGAGTGTGTTTTTTTTCAGAAATAATATTAGTTGTTAGTTGCGTGATGGATGCTGATGGTTTTGATGGGTCTGCAACTGTGCTAGTCATTTGAGTGGATTCAACAGGCTGCTGGGTAACATCACCCTCGTTATTAACGATTAAAACAGCGTCTGAACTATTAATTTTTACTACGGCTTTTTCAGCTTGTGCTTGTAAGGTCGCTTTTTTTTGTTGTGCACCCGCCGCTAAAGTTGTCGTATTGACCGGTGTGACAGGAGATGCTTGCGCTATTAATCGTGTTGCTTTTTGATTTGGATTTGTTGTAGCGCCGATAACGGGTTTGACAATGTTTGTGGCTGCAATGGTCGGTGTCTTTTGTGTATTGACGGCTACTGTATTTGTCTGTTTTGACGCTGAAATTTTATCGGGTTGCGGTGAGGTTGTATTCTCAGTAACCGCATTATTTATGATGGGACTCACTTCATTTTGTGGATCTGGAAATGGTGGTGCTTTAATTTCAGCTGTGTGGATAGTTGTAGCAGGCGTATTGTTTGCAACCAGTGGTAATATAATAATAACTAAAGCAACCACAACCAATACACCCACTATTCTTCGTATTATTTTCTTATCCATAAGAAGTTTCCTTTTTTAAAAAATATTTATGAAATTTTTGTCTCATATGCAGAACGTTGGCGGGTTAATTTTGCCAATAGTCTGGCAATTGTTTCACGCAACTGGTTGCGTTCAACAATCATATCGATTGCGCCATGCGAAAGTAAAAATTCACTGCGTTGAAAACCGTCGGGTAATGTTTCTCGTACTGTTTGTTCAATAACGCGAGGTCCGGCAAAGCCAATCAATGCTTTTGGTTCACCAATAATAATGTCACCTAGCATGGCTAAACTAGCAGAAACGCCGCCCATCGTGGGGTCGGTGAGTACAGAAATAAATGGAATACCTTGTTCGGAGAGTCGTGCTAGTGCGGCGCTTGTTTTTGCCATTTGCATCAAGGAAATTAATGCTTCTTGCATGCGTGCTCCACCACTTGCCGAAAAGCAAACAAACGGAATGTTAAATTCGAGGGCGGTATTAACCGCACGCACAAAGCGTTCGCCAACCACCGCCCCCATGGAGCCGCCAATAAATCCATATTCGAACGCAGCAGCAACAAGCTGCATATCAAATAACCGTCCACGCAATACAATAAGTGCTTCTTTTTCGCCGGTATCTTTTTGTGCGGTAGAAAGGCGATCTTTATATTTTTTTAAATCGCGAAATTTTAATTTATCGACGGGTAGCACATCTGCACCAATTTCAACTTGTGCACCCTCATCTAAAAAATAGGCAAGGCGCTTGCGTGCAGGAATACGCATATGATGTCCGCACTTGGGGCATACTTCTAAATTGCGCTCTAGTTCGGAGCGATACAATACGGATGTACATTTATCGCATTTTGACCATAAGCCTTCGGGGACGCCTTTTTTCGTGATGGCATCCGTACGGATTCGTGATGGTAATAATTTTTTGAACCAGCTCATATCGTTGCTCTATTAAAATTTATAAAAATAAGCCCCTGCTATCTTAACAGAAATAATGGCGGAATTTCAGCTCTTGGGAATAAATAAGCTTCTGGATAATGCACATGAATCAGATAAAGCCCTGTGGCAGAGGCTGTTTCAAATGCTTGACGCCGGTCTTTTGAGGCGAGTATTTTTTGGACAGAATTAATGGATTCCCGACCTGCCCCAATGCGCAGGAGTACCCCGACAATATTCCGTACCATGTGGTGCAAAAAAGCATTCGCTTCAATCTCAATAATCACATAAGTATCTTCACGCCATACTTTGATTTCATGGACATTGCGCATCGGTGTATTCGATTCACATTGCGAAGATCGAAACGCACTAAAATCTTGTTCGCCAAGCAGATGAATAGCAGCAGCTTGCATGCCTTCTGCATCCAATGCATAGGGATACCAGGTTACGCGAGCGGCTAGAATAGCGGAACGAATGGGGCTGTTATAAATGACGTATCTATAACGACGTGATAAAGCGGAAAAGCGTGCATGAAACTCAGTGTCTACTTCTTGTGCCCAACGTACAGCGATGGTCGGCGGTAAATGTGTATTGGTTCCTAAGGTCCATGCATGTAATGAACGAATAGCTGATGTATCAAAATGGACAACTTGTCCTGTGGCATGCACACCTGCATCTGTTCGTCCGGCACAAAGTATTTTAATGGGTTCTGCTGCAATCGTGGATAAAGCCGCTTCTACTGTGCCCTGCACCGTATACAATTCGGCTTGTGCCTGCCAGCCATAAAATTCATGGCCATCGTATTCAATTCCAAGTGCAACCCGTGTCATGTTATGACAAGGCCTCAAATAATTCGCGCGCTTTTTGCCGTTGATCTGTTGAGCCAGATTTTAAAGCATCTTTTAATATTTTTTTAGCTAGCTCGTGTTGATCCATTTCAATATACGCTTTAGCAAGATCCAATTGAGTTGAAATCACATCCTCTCCAGCAATGGCGGTGATATCTTTGTTAGTAGCGAGTGGCGGGGTTATTTTAGTTTGGGTTGCAATCTTTTCTTTGGGAGCTGTCATCACAATAATGCCAATAAGCCCTAAAAAAGTAAGAATTAAAACGTAATATACCCAAGAGTGCATTTGTAAGTATAAGAGTGCGGTTTTAAGAGTAGATAAAAATGCGTTGTTAGAAAAATCCATAGCGGTTTGCCCTTAATGAAGATTGGCTTTATTGTATTAGAAAAGAGAAGGTTGTGCTACCGAATGCCAGCTAAGAAAAACGGTGGATACGCTGCCGCTTTGTTCACCCTACGGTTCTTTATGCATTACGAGGAATAGTGGGTTGAGGTAGCATGCGCCTGAAGCTATCTTTATATTGATGCAGCGCGGCTAAGAGGGATTCTTTTGTCATGTCTTTAAAAGGACTCTCAGGAGGAATAGTGAAATCTCTATTGCCAAAGACATCCTCAATAATTTCTTCGGTTCGATATTCTAAATCTGCAATTACTTTTTCATCATCAGTCGATCGAGTTTTCTTGGAACACATGGTTTCAAGTGTAATTTCACATGTTTTCATGTGATCCCGAATCTCAGCAAGCCCGATATGTTTTGGAACACTCATGCCTAGCCCCTTAATGATGGGATTTTCGCCTATTCTTACTTAGTATAGTACTGATTGTAGCTTAAAGAACCCTTAAAAAAAATTAATTTTGTAAGTTTTTAGCCTAGGCAATTGCAAGCGATAAGCCTATTAACCTTTCAGCTATTTGTATAGCATTCAGTGCAGCCCCTTTGCGTAAATTGTCTGCAACTACCCATAAATTCAAGCCCTTAGGATGAGAAAGGTCTTCTCTAACCCGGCCAACATACACCCAATCTCGGCCCGCAGCGTCTTGTACAGGGGTTGGGTATGGGAGTTCGCCAGTGATCAATTTTACACCAGGCGCTTTGGATAATAATTCGATTGCTTGTTTTGTTGTGATTTTGGTTTTTGTCTCAATATGAACTGCCGCAGAATGGCCACAGAATACCGGTACACGAACAGCTGTGGGGTTGATGGCAATGCTATTATCGGCAAAAATCTTTTGCATCTCCCACACCATTTTCATTTCTTCACGGGTATAGCCGTTTTCTTCAAATTGATCGATATGAGGTAAAACATTAAAAGCAATTTGTTGTGGATACACTTTTGGCGCAATATCCAAACCATTTAAAATTTGATGGGTTTGCTCTCGCAACTCAGTCATTGCTTCTTTACCACTACCTGAGACGGATTGATACGTTGCAATATTAATACGCTCTAATCCAACCGCATCATAAATAGGTTTTAACGCAACAACGATAGGAATTGTATTACAGTTTGGGCTAGCAATTAGATTTTTGTTGGTGTAGTTATTAATGGCATCTTGATTGACTTCAGGAACGATTAACGGGACGTTATTGTCGTAACGAAAGTGAGAACTTTTATCCAGCACAATATTACCTAGTGCGGCTGCTTTAGGCGCGTATTGAGCAGAAATTTCATTGCTCGTGCAAAAAAAACAAAATTCTGTTTGGCTAAAATCAAAATTAGCGACATCACTGATTACGTGGGATTTTCCTTGAAATAGACGTTTTTCACCCGAGGAACGATGGCTAGCCAGTAAGAACAACTTATTAACGGGAAATTTTCTCTCTTCGAGGATTGATAACATGGTTGAACCCACCACACCGGATGCGCCAACAATTGCAATGTTATAAGAAGTTGCCATAAAAAAATTCCTCTAATACTGAGTTTGTTCAAGGCCTTGTAGCCAAATACTGATAGTCTCTCCCATTAAAGCAGGATTGCTTTCTTGGGCGTAATGTAATTCTTCACCTATATCAGCCAGCTCCACATTCGGTAAATTCTCTTTTGCCCAGTGCAGTGTTGCCATTGTCGTAATAAATCCAGGGATGGAATACAGGATGAGTTTAGGTAATATAGATTGGGTTAGTTTTTTTGAGTACGCCTCAATAATATCATTTGTTATATTGGGTTGGTGATTTCTTGGAATTTCTTTTAAATACTGTTTTAGTGGTTTACCAGCACCCTGTAGTAAGAATGGTGCACGATAATGCGTCATTTCTTCTTCGGTCAGTGGGCGCATTATATCTTGTGGGAGAATGTTATCGACATAATAAGTGGTATTTTCGATAAGATCATCTATATTTTTTTGTTTATCAAGTGTAGTAATTTGTTCTTGAAGAGGCAGCGAAATATCATTTTTGCTAAAGGGTCGCATATAAGATTCATAGCAAACTAACCCGCGACAGTTGGCCGCGTTTTTCATGGCATAATCTAAACCAATAATAGAGCCCCAGCCATGCATGACAATGGTTATGTCTTGTAATTTGAGAGCGTCAATAAATTTTCCGATGTAATGTATGTGGTCGCTTATTGTATAAGGTATATCAGGTTTATCTGATTTCCCCATTCCAATCAAGTCGGGAGCAATGCAGCGACCAAGTGGTGCAACATAAGGAATGATATGGCGCCATAAATAGGATGATGTGGGCATGCCATGTAAAAAGAGAATGGGATCACCGTCCCCCTCTTCTATGTAATGTATTTTAGATCCAAAAACTTCGACATAACGAGAGTGAGAAGAATTTGGAAAATGGGTCGTCATACTATTTCCTTAGCTTGTCTGCGAGAAATCGATTAATTCACGCAAAATAACCGAGTAAGTTACAATACTAACATTGTTACTTGACTTAATATCCGTCAGCAAATTATACCAGCGATCCATCATCGCGCTATTTTCATTTAACCAAGCATCGACGCATTCATCGAGTGGCATGTGTTTTTTGATTTTCAAAGATAAGACACTGACGCTAAGTTTGCGTTGCACAATATCTAAATCATCACGGAAACTGGATCTTGCCAATTCATCCCATTGATTTTCAAGTGGGTATAAATCCATTTGCGCACGTAACCATTCTAATTCGAGTTTATTACCTAAGACATAATAAATACTTGCCATTTCAGCAATACCAAAATCAGATTTTTTTGCCGCTTCCACTATGTCGAGCGATGTAAATAGCGCGTTATTTATTGCGAGACTATTTGCAAGCGTTAGCGGTACGTTTTCTTGTGTTAGCTTATCCGTTTCAGCTTGTAGTTGTTCTTTTTCAGTTTCAGTGAGTAGTGTTGGAATTTGCTTAGCAAGTTCGCGAATACTAGGTGAAAAATTATTAATTGTTGCTTGAATATCAATTTCAGATTTGCGATTTCGCAAGAACCAACGTGTACCACGACGGATGAGATAATATATTTGCAACATCATTTTTTGTTGGGTTGCTGTCGATGCTTTGTGATCTAATTCTTCAATTTGTTGCCACAGATTTTCCATGTCATAGATAGCTGCAGTAATCACAAATGCGCGCATGATAAAGGATACGGATGCACCCGTCTCGCGTTGTAATCGTTCGACAAAATTTATCCCCATGTGGTCGGTAATGTATTTGCCGAGCTGTGTGGCAATAATTTCACGTCGGAGACTATGTTCTTTCATTTGTGGTAAATATTTTTCTCGTAAAGGTTTAGGAAATGCTAGAGTCAGATACTTTGTAAAGAATGGATCTTCGGGGACATCTGAAGCTAAGATATCTTGTTTTAAATACATTTTACAGTAGGCTAACAAGATAGCAATTTCAGGGCGTGTTAAGCCTTTGTTATTGGCTTTACGTTCGGATAAGGTTTTTTCATCGGGTAGAAACTCAAGTTTACGTTTTAGACGCCCACTTTTTTCGAGTTCATTCATGTAACGCTTGAAAAGATCCATGGTTTCTTGGCCGACGGATGCTTCGAGGCTCAGCATTTGTGTTTGTTCGTAATTGTCGCGCAATACCAATTCAGCGACTTCATCTGTCATTTTTTCAAGAAGTTTGTTGCGCTCTTCTACGGTCATATCGCCATTAGCAATGACTTTATTCAGTAAAATTTTAATATTCACTTCATGGTCGGAACAATCAACACCTGCTGAGTTATCGATAAAGTCGGTGTAAATAATACCGCCATTTAAGGAGTATTCAGTACGCGCTAATTGCGTGAAACCTAAATTCCCACCCTCACCCACTATTTTGGCTTGTAATTCATTGCCATCGACACGAATATTATCATTGGTTCTATCGCCTGCATCTGCATTGGTTTCAGTGGATGCTTTTGCAAAGGTACCAATACCACCATTAAAAATTAAATCAACGGGTGCTTTTAGCATTTCACGGATGAGATCATTCGGGGCCATGTTATCTTGTGTCAACTTTAATGCTTCTTTTATTTCAGGAGAAATAGCAATAGATTTAGCCGAGCGATTAAAGACACCACCACCCGCTGAAATTAATTCAGGGTTGTAATCTGACCAAGCGGAACGCGGTAAATTAAATAACCGTTTGCGTTCTGCGAAACTGGCTTGGGGATTCGGGTTAGGATCCAGAAAAATATGGGCATGATTGTATGCGCCAATCAGTTTAATGTGTTCTGACTGCAACATGCCATTACCAAATACATCTCCCGCCATATCACCAATTCCAATGACGGTAAAATCGGTTTGTTGTGGATCAATACCGAAGTCACGGAAGTGACGTTTAACGGATTCCCATGCGCCACGCGCAGTAATTCCCATTTTTTTATGGTCGTATCCAACTGAACCGCCGGATGCAAATGCATCATCAAGCCAGAAGTTATATTCTTTGGAAATGCTATTAGCAATGTCAGAAAATGTCGCTGTCCCTTTGTCAGCAGCAACAACGAGATAGGTATCATCTTCGTCATAACGCACGACGTCTTTCGGCGGAACGGTATTGTCGTCACAAATATTGTCCGTAATATCGAGCAGCCCACGAATAAATGTAGAGTAGCAATAAATCACTTCTTTCATGATTTCATCTCTATCGGCTTCGATTGGGAGATGTTTCGGAAAAAATCCGCCTTTTGCACCAACGGGTACGATCACAGAATTTTTGACTTGTTGTGCTTTCATTAATCCCAATACTTCAGTGCGAAAATCTTCGCGGCGATCTGACCAGCGGATACCACCACGCGCTACTTTACCACCACGTAAATGTACGCCTTCTACACGCGGAGAATAGACAAAAATTTCATACATGGGACGCGGTAACGGTAAATCTGAAATTACCGCCGGATCAAACTTGAATGAAATATAGGTTTTTGGTGCGCCGTCAGCCATTTTTTGAAAGTAGTTGGTTCTCAGTGTTGCTAAAATAACTTCTAGAATGCGTCGTAAAATGCGGTCTTCATCGAGACTGACAACAGCATCCAGCAGGCGCTCGATCTGCGCCACCAGCTCACTGGTATCAGGATGTGCGTTACCTTGGGTTGGCGTAAACCGAATAGTAAATAAATTCACGAGATTCATTGCAATGACGGGGTTGTTTACCAGTGCTTGCTCGATATAGTTTTGACTAAACGTGAAGCCAGTTTGGCGTAAATATTTTGTGTAGGCACGTAATACCGCTGTTTCTCGCCAACTTAATTGTGCTTCTAATACCAAACGATTAAAGCCATCATCTTCTGCTGATCGGAACCAAATTTTTGCAAAAGCTTCTTGGAAGGTATCTTTCACACTATCGACATTAATTTCTTTGTTTCTCACATACACAACATCAAAGTCATTGATCCAGACAATTTTGCCATCTTTAAAAATGATTTCATGCGGGCGTTCACCAATGACGCGCAAGCCCATATTTTCGAGTGTGGGTAATACATCGGATAAAGCAATGGGATGTTCTGCGTGAAATAATTTTAAGCGCAGTGCTTCAGGCCCTTTATCAATCCGCTTATAAAATAACATGCCTAATGGATTGTCTTTATGTAATAACTCCATTTGTGAAATATCATTGATAGCAGTTTGCGGTGTGTAATATTCTGTATAGCTAATCGGAAATGCTTTTGCGTATTTGCTATAGTATTTCAGTCCATCCGCTTCACCAAAGCGACCTACGATATGTGTTTTTAACTCATCCGTCCAGGATCTGGCAATTTGGATTAATTTTTCTTCGATACTCGTTGCATCATATTCCAACGATGTTCGGGGATTGACGCGTAATAAAAAGTGAATACGCGCTAACACCGAATCAGAAAAGTAAGTTGTAAAGGTGGACTCAATACCATGCAATGATTGCATTAATACATCCTGCATAGCAAGGCAGAGTTCTGTATTGAAGCTTTCTCTTGGTACAAACACAAGGCAAGAAAAATAACGACCATAAGAATCTTTGCGGACAAAGAGACGCACACGCTTGCGTTCTTGTAAATGCAAAATTCCCATCGTTAATTTAACAAGCTCATCTTGCGTTGCTTGAAATAAATCATCGCGAGGTAATGTTTCCAAGATTTGCATGGCTTCTTTGCCGTTATGACTGTCGGGTGGGAAGTGCAATTCTTGCATGATTTTCGCTACTTTATGGCGCAAGAATGGAATATGACGCGGACTTGAATGATAGGCGGTCGACGTATATAAACCAATGAAACGACGTTCACCCGTAATTTCACCTTGATCATTAAATTGTTTGACACCAATGTAGTCTGTGTAAGCATCGCGATGTACGGTTGATTTGGTATTGGTTTTTGCGATGATCAAAATATTTTTTGAGAGGGCTAGCTTTCGCGCTTGCGGTGGCAATTCCGCGTAGCGTCGCGAAATTGTCCCGCCGCTTTCGTCACGTAATACGCCAAGGCCACTACCCGGAATAATTTGCAGGGCACGATTTGTTTCATTACCAATTAATTTGTAATCACGTGAGCCGAGAAAAGTGAAGTTATTATTAATGAGCCAGTGTAAGAAATCTTTTGATTCGGCAACTTCAGCGGGATCTAATGGTGGTGGATTTTGTTCTAGTTCAAGTAGAGCTTCTTCTGCTCGCAGAATCATTTGACGCCAATCAGACACCGCAACACGTGCATCACACAATACGCGTTGGATATTGACACACAGCGATTCCATGGCGGCTGGATCTGTTTGTCTATCAATTTCGATGTATATCGGTGCTTCACTGGTTGCTGCATGGTGGGTTTGTCCAAGCGGTACAATCTCAGTAATTTGTGAGTCACTGTCACGTACCACTTTCAGCCCGCCGAAGTGAATCATGAAGTGGATTTGTACATCATTACGATTAATTTCAATGCGAGTTGAGTCAAGTAAAAAAGGAATATCATCGTGTGAAATTTCAATAATCGTATGAGTCGATTCCCAGCCATCTTTTTCGATGGAGGGATTGAAAATTCTAACTTTGGACTCTCCCACTTGGCGCTTGTAGATAAAATTCCAGTGGGATAAAAACGCACCCGCTAAATCATCCATAGAGCGTTCGCCCAAATCCGCTAGTGCACTGGAGGCATAATAGCGTTCAGCATATACCTGTAATAGTTGAAATTGTTGTTCGGTTACGCGGTCTTGAATATGTGAAAGAATCTGACTGATGACTTCTTGGCGGCGATTGCCGACTTGACCTGTCATAAAATACTAGCCTCCGGAGCTATTATGTCGATTTGTTAAGTGTGCTCGGTGTGAGCATATGTGGCTAGAATTTTAGCTCTTTTAAGGGGGGGAACTCAAATAAGATTTGTGGTTTACAGCAAATAAATGCAATAAAAATGGATGAGTTAGAGAATTTTCATGGAGAGATACAAGAAAGCGTAAAATATGAGCAAATAGTAGCCAGAAAATAGGGCTGTTATGAACTACCTTTTTTGGGCAGCTGCGGCTCTAACGTCTGGAGTTGATCCTTGAATGATATGTCTTAGGCTTATCAGCCCTTGCTGATGAGTCTGAGCTGCTTGATGCATATTTTGCAAAAAAGCTTCAGCATCCGTGCTCTTTTTGAATTTTGTAAAAATAGATGAGTGCTGGCTTACTGTGGTTTTAAAATTGGTTTTTGATTCTTCTGCATCATTTAAAATAGTTTGCATTACTTGCGTAGATTGGCCTCTCTCTAGCTGGTTCATTAAGTCTAGAACCAAATCCATTTTTTCTTGATTGAATGTTTCAAGTGAATTTTGTGCAACAGATTTGTTAACTAAATGAAGCTTATAGTCATTGCAAAAATGCAGTGCTGTTGTAATGAATAAAGGCTTCAGATATTGTTCTTCTGCTTGCTCAAGCGCTTTCAATCCAAAAATTCCAAAATACGTTGTTATGTCATGACCTTTGCTTGGATTAGGTAATATTGATTCTAATTGTGTTTGTAATTTATCTTGTAACGCATCACATGTGTCATATAAATCTTTTAAAGAAGATAGAAAATCTTTATTCAATGTGAAAATTTGTTTTTTATGCCAATTGATCAAAGCTTTTTCGAAAGCGTCAGCGCATTGCATAATAGTAACAGAGATTTTACCAAGATCTTGGTGTGCCGCGTTTTCCCATTCAGTAATTTGATCAACTTGATTAGGAAGCTCTCTTTTGAGGACAGGCAAATTGTCTTTGATAACCAACTCCAAAAGACGATTATAATTTTTCATTAATGATTGGATAAATTCTATTTTCGCATCTGAAATTAGGGCATCAATATCTGATCGTGGGCTACTCATAGCGAGCCTCATGTATTAGTTAATGCTTATCGTAAGTATAGACTTAAAACAAAAATTTAGCATTGCCGTAAATTAACTTTATAAATATCAATATGATAGCAAATATATAGCAGATTATAGTTATTAGGTTATAATTTAACTAATAATTCATAAAGGTAATTTATTATGCATTCTGGGTCGGCGTTACCTGAAGATGATGCGAACACTCAACTAATAATAGAAGCAAATGCTGCTTTTAAAGAAGCGATGGCTGTATTTGCATCTCAAGATTATACGAAAGCTATTAGTAAATATGATGAAGTGATTGAAATCTTAAATCGTGGCAATATTGAGGATAATGAATTGAGGTTATCATGTCATTTTCATTATCTGTGCTGTCAAAAAAACCTCAAGGAAATGCCATTAGCCGATTTCAATATTGAATTGCGTGCTCTTAAGGATCAATTGGAAGAAAATCTGCAAACTCAATCGATTGATAGTGCGCTGAGTCGCGCTATTCATGAGATGTATTATTCTTTTGACGCGCATGCAACCTCATATGAAACTGCATTTATCCCTGTTGCAACTCGTGCATATCAGCTAATGACGAGCGCAGATGTTATTTATGGGACAAGATTAATGGGGCCCAACAAAAACAAAAATTTAGTTGAATCGAGTACTGCTTTATATAAGGCAGCAGAGTTATACGCGCAGGCTATTCGACGTTTGATTTTTCTTCAGAGTGACGATAGTTCTCCATCTCTCATGTTGAATTACTTTCGATGTATGTATCGAAGATTAGCGTGTATGGAAAAAACGCCGTTAGCTAGTTTTAGGGATTTTCGAAGTGAATTGGAAACTCTTTACCAGCTTATTAAAGAAGATACTAAGTTAAGTGAAAATGACAGCTACAAGGCACTTGTTTCAGATATTCACTATTTATATGTACACCATAACAAACAACACGTGAGTTATCCGGTTTCAGCTCGCACTTTGTTTTCGCCGTCGGCTTCTACGCCGCCTGCCCCTGTTAATTCTAAAAATTCAATTGAACAAGATGCCCAAATTAAAAGTCGCAACAGTTAAGTGTTGACTGTGTAGCCTGCTTTACATAGCAACCTTTAGTAAGTGATTTCATGACGGCATGGCCTTCCACACGCCTTATTTTTATTGATAAAATTCTCAGGTTTGTCACCCCGCAAAAAACGCGTCCACTTTCTTAAAAAGAAAACAGTTTTATCACGCGTTTTTGTGCGGGGCCTGGTGGCGATCTTTAGTAGAAGGTTTTTTATACCGTTTTCTCTCTCAATAATTCAAAATATAAATCTTGCCATTGAGGATTGATGCTTTCGATAGCATTAATTTTATATTGTCTTTTCCATTTTTTTATAATTTTTTCACGATAAATTGCGTTCTCGATATCTTCAAAATGCTCATAGTATACTAACATTTTTATATTGTGTTTTTTTGTGAAACTATCAGCAAGTTCCATTTTATGTTCATATACTCGGCGTATTAAATCATTTGTCACACCAACGTAGAATACGCTATTTCTCTCTCGAGTTAAAATATAAACATAATAATTATGCTCACGCATTTCCTATCCTCTTGTTATAAGATTTATTTGTTCTACTAAAGAATGCCACCAGGCCCCGCACAAAAACGCGTGATAAAACTGTTTTCTTTTTAAGAAAGTGGACGCGTTTTTTGCGGGGTGACAAACCTGAGAATTTTATCAAGAAAAAGATAAGGCGTGTGGAAGGACATGGCGGCGCGGTGGGAAGGGTATCTGTGTGACATGATTACGTAAAGTGAATTATTTCGGTTGGCTTTTGATGGCAACATTATCGCGTAAATAGACTGGTAAAGCCGCTTCTGGAGAAACCCACTCTTGTTTGAGATGTTTTTCTTTTGCGAGTAATGCGACAGCCGATGCCACTGGCGTGCGTGTATCATCAATAATATTGGGTTTAATCGATAATTGATCTTGATAAACTAGCCAGCCGTTACCAATGCCATACCAATTATTTTCATGTGGAAATTTTATTTTTTCGGGTGGAGAAACGATTTCAGCACCGATTAATTCGGCTAACCCATGATCGTTAATTTGGTAAGCACCAAAATACACTTCACTAATGCGTGCATCCATCGCGACTAATAATTTTTTCCAACCGAGATCGGTATAAGCTGCTTGCGCTACCGCGGCTAGTGATGAGACTGAAATCAATGGTAATTGCGAGGCATAAGCTAAGCCTTGCATGACACTGGTTGCAATACGTACGCCAGTAAAACTTCCAGGACCACATCCAAACGCTAGCGCATCTAATTGATTTACATCTAGATTGTTAGTTCTTAATAGCTCATCAATCATCGGCAAAATTAATTTAGCTTGCTGCATGGGCGCAATTTTATGTGATAGTTTTATATCATCATTCATGAGTAAGGCCACTGAGCAAGCGGTGGTGGATGTGTCAATCGCTAATATTTTCATGGTGTGCACTGGAAACCGATTGGGTTAAGAATTGTTGTACTGTAGCAAGATCGCGGGTTCTTGTCATATCTGGCAAACTTTGCAGAAAAACTTCTCCATAGCGGTTACCCACTAAACGCGGATCACAAATCATGAGAATACCTCGGTCATGCACGTCTCTAATTAAGCGCCCGGCGCCTTGCTTTAAAGTCAGAACCGCATGAGGTAGTTGGTAATTCCAAAATGGATCAATCCCCTGCTCTCGCAGCATTTTAATGCGTGCTCGTAAGATAGGATCATCCGGTGCGGCAAACGGCAGTTTATCAATGACAACGCAAGATAATGCATCGCCACGCACATCCACACCGTACCAAAAGCTACTGGTGCCGAGTAAAACGGCGTTACCTAATTGTTTGAATTCATCAATCAATTGGCGTTTTGGTTTAGTGCCTTGACGTAAAATCGGAAACGATATTCGATCTTCCAAATAGAGCGCCGCACGTTCTAATGCACGATGACTGGTAAATAAAATAAATGCTTTTCCTTGATTGGCTTCTAGCACTGGAATTGCCGCGTCAATAATGGCTTCGGTGTAATTTTCGGCATGTGCATCCGGAAGGCCACGTGGTGCATAGAGGAGTGCTTGTTGTCGATAATCAAATGGGCTTTTTAGATGTAATTGCACTGCATTATCTAAGCCGAGTGTTTCTGTAAATAGTTTAAAGCTATTTTTGACTGTCAGTGTTGCAGAGGTGAAAATCCAACTACGTTTTTTATCGCGCATATATTTTTTAAATTGTTCTGCAACAACCATGGGTGTCATATGCAGCGTAAAACTTTGCGTGTGCATTTCATACCAATGCACGGTATTTTCGGGTGCGGGTTTTGTTAGCATATCAAAACGTTCTATCAATGCGCTGGTGCGACGCCAGCAGCTTTCTAGACCTTTGCTGCGCACACTCCCCTCTTTTAATATGGCTTCAAAATATTTTAATGCGTCTTTAATTTCTGTAATGGCAAAACTTAATGGTTGTGGACAATGATCTGGCCATGGTAATGAACGCATGTCTACGCCCAGTGCGGTGCGCATGGCCTGTATTGAGCGCTGTAAATGTGCTGAAGCATCGTTAATTTGCTGCATATCTTGCGCGCTTTTTAGTGCTTCGGCTTCGCTATCACGGGCAAGATCGGTTAATTGCCGACTGGATAAAACCGTACTAAAAAAATAAGAAGCGATATCGGGGATGTGATGTGCTTCATCGAAAATTACGACATCGGTGCCAGGTAATAGTTCGCCGAAACCTTCTTCTTGTAGTGCCATGTCAGCAAAAAATAAATGGTGATTCACAATCACAATTTCAGCGGCTAATGCTTGTTGGCGTGCTTTCACAACATGACAGTCTTTGTAGAAAGTACAATCTTGATTGAGGCAGTTATCCGGTGTGCTGGTGACATAAGGCCAAATGGTGGAGTCTTCTGGAATCGTATCTAACTCTGCAATATCACCCGTATGTGTCATGCTCGACCATTCATAGACAAGCTGTAATTCTTGCGCTAACTCGCGCGAGGTAAAGCGCCCATCTTCGCGGTTGCGTTGCAAGCGATGTAAGCAGAGATAATTGGAGCGACCTTTGAGTAACACGACTTTGGGTGAAAAAGAAAACGTCTTTTCCATCATTTTTTTGATGATAGGGATATCATTAAAAAATAATTGGTCTTGTAAGTTTTTGGTGCCGGTGGAAATAATGGTTTTCTTTTGTGCGAGGAAAACAGGCACCAGATAGCCGAAGGTTTTTCCTGTGCCTGTGCCAGCTTCAACGACGAGTTGTGCATTAAGATGTAGCGCATTATCAATGGCGTCAGCCATGGTTTGTTGTGCAAGACGGGATGTAAAGCCGGGTATGACCTGGCTGAGTAATCCATTTTCTGCCAGGATGTTGGTGCTGGTTATGCTATTTTTATTTTCCATATCCCTTCTCCCGCTGGCGGGAGAGGGCTAGGGTGAGGGTGTTTACATTCTGCAAAATCCCGAGCCAAGCACAAGACCCTCATCCCCTGCCCTTCTCCCACAAGTGGGAGAAGGGAGATTAATTAGTCTTTTTCTAAAAATTTCAACTTATCTTCCACATTCGCCCATTGATCTGCATCGGCGGGCGCGTCTTTACGACGATTAATGTTAGGCCATTTTTCAGCGAGTTCTTTATTTAATTCTAAGAAAGATTGAAATTTTTCAGGTAAGTCATCTTCAGAGTAAATAGCATTAACAGGGCACTCGGGTTCACACAAGGCGCAGTCAATGCATTCATCAGGATTGATAGTTAAAAAATTGGGGCCTTCGTAAAAGCAGTCCACTGGACATACTTCAACACAGTCTGTGTATTTACAGCGGATACATTGTTCGGTTACGACAAATGTCATGCTATTAACACCTCATTCGCCTGAATATTTATATTTTGAAAACTATTTGAGTGGTGTGCCCGAGGCCGGAATCGAACCGGCACGGGAGTCGCCTCCCGAGGGATTTTAAGTCCCTTGCGTCTACCAATTCCGCCACCCGGGCATTTTTGGTGTAGATAGTAGAAAATAGAAGACTATCTCTAATTTTCTATTTTCTAATATCATGAAGGCTAGGGTCGGAATCGAACCGGCGTCCACGGCTTTGCAGGCCGCTGCATAACCACTCTGCCACCCAGCCATATTTATTATGACTTCAGAAACAAAAAACCTCAGAGCGACTGAGGCCTTATTTGGAGCGGGAAACGAGACTCGAACTCGCGACCCCGACCTTGGCAAGGTCGTGCTCTACCAACTGAGCTATTCCCGCATCGCCAAAAGTACATTAACTTCTAGAGGCGTCATTCTATCTTACGACTTCAAAGAGTCAAGCATGAATTAATATTTTTTTATTTTTTTTAGTGAAATGATGAAGTTTTAGCTAGTTAATATCAAACTCTGGCCACGCTGCTTTTAAGTAAATGACCATAGACCAAATGGTTAAAATGACAGCGAAATAAAGTAAAATATAGCCAATCACGATAATGGAGACATTGGTCGTCGGGTCACAGAAAATGAGCACCGTTAAGGCCATCATTTGCACAGCTGTTTTGACTTTCCCGAGCCCGGAGACGACAACACTGGTGCGCTTACCGATTTCAGCCATCCATTCTCTTAAGGCAGACACGACTAGTTCGCGGCTAACAATAATGGCTGCAGGAATAGTTATTGTAAAAGTAGGCAATGCAAACATTTTTGGGGTGGTACTAACAAAACGAAACTGAGCTTCCGCAACAATCATGACTAATGCAATAGAGACCATGAGCTTATCGGCAACAGGATCAAGAAATGCTCCAAACTTAGTGGCTTGTTTTAAGCTGCGGGCTAAATAGCCATCCAACCAATCCGTGAAACAAGCTAATGCAAAAATGGCGGCAGCAGCGGGATGCCCCCAAGAAACAGGAAGATAAAATACCAAGACGAAGACTGGGATAACTAATATCCGCACAATCGTCAGAATATTAGGTAGGTTTAGCATGCTTTACACCGCTACGTTATGTAATGCTTCAAAAATTCGTTGGGCCAAAGACTGACTGATGCCAGGTACTTTGGCGATCTCGTCAAGACTAGCACGATTTAAGGCTTGAATACCACCAAAGTAACGTAATAATTCACGCCGTCTTTTAGCGCCAATGCCGGGAATGGATTCTAGGGTGGATGTCCGTCGGGTTTTATCCCGGCGTTGTCTATGTCCGGTAATGGCAAAACGATGGGCTTCATCGCGAATTTGTTGTATTAGATGGAGTGCGAGCGAATCAGACTCTAAGTTAATGGGGGGTTGTCCAGGGATGTGTAGTGTTTCAAATCCCGGTTTTCTAGTGACTCCTTTGGCAACGCCAACTAAAATAATATCTTTGATCTCCAGGGTATCTATGACCTTTTCGGCGGCATGAAGTTGTGTGAGCCCGCCATCGATTAATAAAATCTCAGGTAGTTTTTGTTCTGTGGATTGTAGTCGTTTATAGCGGCGTGTTAATGCTTGGGTCATTGCCGCAATATCATCACCAGGTGTGATGTCGGTAATATTAAAACGACGATAATCATTTTTGGCTGGGCCATTACTATCGAATACGACGCAAGCAGCAACGGTTGCTTCTCCCATGCTATGGCTGATATCAAAGCACTCGATTCGTTTAGGTGGTTTAGCTAAATGTAATAATTGTTGCAAAGCCGCGAGACGTTCTTTGGTATTGGTTTTATTAATCAGTTGGCTAGCAACCGATTGTTTGGCGTTGGTATTGGCCATTTCTAGCCATTTTTTTCGTTCCCCGCGCACAGCAGTGGATAGTAAAATTTTATGTTTTGCTTCTTCGCTGAGTGTCGCAGCTAGCCATGCTTGTTCGGGTAAGGACTCATCTAAAATAATTTCTTTTGGTATTTCGTGAACTTGTGAGCCCAAGTAATGTTGAGTGATAAAGGCAGTGAGAATGTCCTCTGTGGTGGAGTGGGCTGGTGCACTTGGAAAATAAGCGCGACTACCCAGGATCCGACCGGTGCGAATCACTAATAACTGAATGCAAATAATACCCGCGCTGATAGCAAGACCAATAATATCCGCATCCCCTTTTCCTGCGCTGACATATTGGCGTTCTTGAATTTCGCGAATTTTAGCGATTTGATCACGTACGCGCGCGGCTAATTCATAATTTAAATTTTTTGCGGCGAGTTCCATTTTTTTATGGAGTTCATCCACAATTAATTCGTTCTTCCCTTCCAGAAATAACATCGCGTGTCGCACGTTCTGCGCGTACTCTTCTTCAGAAATTAATCCCGCGCAAGAGCCTGAACACAAACCAATTTGATGATGCAAGCAAGGGCGTGTGCGTGATGTAAAAAAATTATCGCTGCAGGTGCGAATTTGAAAGACTTTTTGAATAAGATGAATGGTTTCGCGCACCGCTGTTGAGTTTGGGTAAGGGCCAAAATAACGCCCTTCTTTTTTTAAGGGTCCTCGATAAAAATCAATGCGCGGATAGGGTTGCTCATCGGTAATTAAAATATAGGGGTAGCTTTTATCGTCGCGAAATAAAATATTATAACGGGGTTTGTGTTTTTTGATTAAATTGCATTCTAGGATGAGTGCTTCGTTTTCGCTGCGAGTGACAGTGATATCAATATTTTTAATATGCTTAACTAATGCCAGTGTTTTTGGGTCTTTTTGTGCGGTACTGAAATAACTAGTTAAGCGTTTTTTGAGATTTTTTGCTTTGCCAACATATAATATATTACCCTCTTCTCCTAGCATTTGGTAAACACCAGGATGATGAGGGGCGTTGTCTAGAAAAGCTTTGATATCAAACATATAGGCTCAAGGTAAACGCTATTTGAAAAGTAAGTTCTTTATATAAGTATATGCTAAATTTGTTAAACCTATTAGATTGTAGGGTGGACAAGCGCAGCGTGTCCACCAAGCTCGCACGGTGGACACGCTGCGCTTTGTCCACCCTACGTTCACTGTGGTTTTGATTGTTTTGATGGTGAGGCGGGCTCATTAATTGATCTTTGCAGTATTAGCTGTTGTTTGTAAGCTTCAGCAACGATATCACTTTTTTTATCTGCTGTCGCTTGATCAATCGTGTTCAGGGCTGTGCTGATGACATAACATAAGGCCTGCTGTTTTTTGTCAAGTTCTGAACGCATTTTTTCTGTTTTTATATTGATGTCTTCTCTTTCTTTATCGTCTTCATCTGAGCTATCATCTGTACTATTTGCAACCCTCTGATGTCCCCATGATTTTTTCTTAGCATTTTCTAATGTGAGGAGTTCTTGCCATTGTTTTTCCGCAGCTTCTCTGTATTGAAGAAATTTATTTATCTCACTTTCAATTACTTTTAGCGTGTCCTGTAAAGCTGAATTACCAATGCCATGTCCCAAAATTTGGGTATCATAATCTAACATCACAAAGTTAAGCTGTTGAAATGCCGTTTTAGGATCTCCGTCACGAAGGATTTCTGGATACATTTTTTCAACTGCTTCTTTCATTCCGGGCAATTTTTCTTGGTATTTTCTTTCGATAAACTCTTGTTTTGGCTTACTCCACTCAGTAGCGAAAAGATCGTCTTTTGGTGGTGTTTGTGCGCTGGATGCGCTTTGGAAAAGGGTTGAACGTTGCATGATATATTCCTCGTCATGTTTTGTACGGAGCCGCGCGCGTCAGCAAGCGTCACTGTCGCGTCCAGTGTGGTGACGCTTGCTGACGCGCGCGGCTCTGTATCAGAAGGCTTTGGATTAATCGGTTTCTTCAGTGGTTGCTTTCCCGCCGTCAACTAATCCTAAGCGCATCGCTAGCAATGTGAGTTCAACATCACTATGGATGTTAAGTTTTTCGAAGATGCGATAACGATAACTATTGACTGTTTTAGGGCTTAAGCAAAGCTTATCAGAAATATCTTGGACTTTTTGGCCGCTGGTAATCATTAACATGATTTGCAGTTCGCGCTCCGATAAAATATCGAGTGGAGAATCTTCGGCTTTTGCGAAACGCTTTAATGCGAGTTGTTGCGCGATCTCAGTGCTGATATAGCGCTGACCTGAATGCACAATGCGGATTGCACGAACCATTTCATCGGGATCACAGCCTTTGGTGATATAGCCCGCCGCGCCGGCTTGTAATAAACGAGAGGGATAAGGTTCATCATCACAGACAGTTAACGCGAGAATTTTAATGTCACTATTATGACGTGTCATTTTGCGTGTTGCTTCAAGCCCGCCGATACCCGGCATTTGTACATCCATGAGGACGACATCAGGGATCAGTTCTTTCGCTAGTTTAATGGCCTCTTCACCGGTGCCGGCGTCGCCAACGACTTTTAGACCGCTTACATCCTGTAATAAGCGTCGTATCCCGATGCGCACAAGTTCGTGGTCATCAACTAACAAAACTTTGATCAAGTTTAATACCCCGCAGGTTCGTCAACGCAATATGGCGGAGAGAGAGGGATTCGAACCCCCGGAGCCCTTACGAGCTCAACGGTTTTCAAGACCGCCGCTTTCAACCACTCAGCCATCTCTCCAGCTATGCTACTAATATTGATGAGCATTTTCGGCAATTACTCGGACGACTACGCGAGCACGCTCGTGTTTAACGCCGCCAAAGGGGGAGAATCGCAATTCTCCCCCTTTGGAAACCCCCATCGCGTAAGGTCTGCGGTGGGATGAGTAGTTACCATTTTATTAATCTTATTAAGCGCACATAGTAACGCTATTATGTGAGATTATTCAACCGATAATTGTAAGTTTTATTCGATAATCTATCTATGGTATGATGCAGATGCGTGAAAATTTTAGTCACAACTGGAGAATTACTATGCAATCCAATGATGTAAATGTTATTAGACGTGATGCATCGTTATTAAGCACACATTCGGTACTTCGGAATACTTATCTGTTATTGAGTTTAACGCTCTTATTTAGCGCTGCCTTGGCTTATTATGCGGTTGTTTCAGATGCGAGCTATGGTTCGTCTCTGGTTCTTTCATTAGTTGGCTTTGGATTATTGTTTTTGATCAATGGATTACGTAATAGCGGCTGGGGAATTGTGGCTGTTTTTGCTTTTACTGGCTGTATGGGATATTCCATGGGTCCACTACTGAATCACTTTATTCGTGGCTATAGCAATGGTGGTCAATTGATTGCGACGGCAATTGGTGGCACTGGCTTAACATTTTTCCTTTCTTCCGCGTATCTACTAGTAACCAAAAAAGAATTAAGCAGCTGGAGTAAATTTTTAATGATTGGCTTGGTGGTAACTGTTGTTGCTAGCCTTGCGAATATTTTCTTTAAAATGCCAGCACTGCAGTTAGCTATTTCAAGCATGCTAGTTTTTATTTCTACCCTCTTAATGATGTTTGATACCAGCCGTATTATTCATGGCGGCGAAACCAATTACATTATGGCAACGGTAAGTTTGTTTTTGGATATTCTAATTTTATTCCAAAATCTTTTAATCTTGTTGGGTGCATTAAGCGGTAACAGCAGAAATTAACTTATATGCGTCAAATATAAAAACGACCTTTCGGGGTCGTTTTTTTTATGCGTACGTTACATAATTGTGCAACATTGCCCTGGCTTATCATCTTTTAATTCTAAAATAACAAGATCATTTGTATAAGACTGTGCTTCTGGTTTTTTGTGTGTCTGATGTATTGACCCCATTGTTTCTCCAATCTCACTTAATGAATAAGGTCCTTCTCCAAACTGAAATGCTCGGATATGACTATAACGAAGATCAATCCCATGTTCAGCTCGCAATTTATTTTCACTAATATTGCCAAGATCAATGGTCCATAACTCTTCCATGTTTTTCATGAATAATGTTTCAGTATGGCCACTTTCTTGAAAAGGCATTTTGCATCTATCTTTACCGCGAAAAAAATGTAATGCATGAGTTAACTCATGCCCAAAAGAAATAAAAGCGGGTTTAAAAACGAGACATTTTCCCTTGCCGAAATCAAGTGCCTTAAATAAAAACTGCGGGTCTTCCCAAAATTGAGGTGGATAAGTTAACTGCACTTTATTCCATGATTTTCTAGGGTGATTAAAAAATTTTAATGGAGATACTGAACTTTGCACATCATCTTTCATTGGATCATGTCGATTTCGCAGAGAGTTTTTGTCAGGCGTAATAGATAAACTGGCATGTGCTTGTTCGAGAACCGAAATATAACACGTATATTGTTCATGAAGTTGGTTGATTTTTATAATTAATCGTTGTCCTACTGGTTGTGATATTAACTTTCGTATCAATACAGCTATGTTTTCTTTTTCTATGCTTTTTTTATCAAATGCTAAGCAGTGCTCCATAAAATAATGATACTGCTCACGTAGATATAACGCTGGCTCTGTTTTGTTTGTCTCGGGAATTAAATCATTATTAAATGAATGAAAAAATAATAGAGGATATTTGACATGCAGATTATGCAGCGCATTCAATTTGTCATTAAATGCTTGTACTTCAAAAAATATTTCTTCTATATTTTTAGCGTTATCTTTTCCATAGGAAGCTAATACAGCATCTATATGTTGATAGATTTGATGTTCGAAGTCATCTGTGCGTCTGATAATTTCTTCTGGGGATAATTTTTTAAGCGAGGAAAGAAAGGTGTCTATTTTTTCTTTCAATTTATTATTTTCTAATTGTGTGTGACTCAGCATACATATATTCACCTGTAAGGTATGAATATAATAATTATAGTATATGGCTAGACATATCGGCGTTAATTGATAAATTACAATAGTATCATTGGGTTGTCGTTGTTATTGGATGTGTTATCTATACAAAACGCATAGATCATTAGCACCCTCACCCGCCGTGCAAAAAACGCACGTCGACCTCTCCCGCAAGCGGGAGAGGTGAGTTACGAAACAACGCCACCCCATAGAGCACTGTGGGAGAGGGGGCACATTACGCTTCACTATCTATGGGTTGTTTCTCTAACCACAAACATTTTCCCTTTGTTTGCATTTTTTCTAAGTGTTCTAGATGTGATTTTATTTCATCTTCAGTGGCTTTCAGTACACATAAATCATGTGTGTGAGTTGTTAAAACGGTATCAACGGTTTGTTGCTGTGTTGCAATTTCTGCAGTTTCAGTTTCACCAAATAAAGTCGCTTGTCCACCCGTCATTGCAAGATAAACACGGGCTAGCAAATGTGCATCGAGTAAAGCGCCATGGAGTTCACGTTGTGAATTGTCAATGCTGTAACGCTTACACAATGCATCTAAGCTATTACGTTGGCCTACATGCATTTGCCTTGCTAATAAAAGAGTATCGACAACGTGACAATAGTCTGTAATGGGCCGCCAAGATTTTTTTAGCAGCGCAAGTTCTGCGTTGATAAATCCGATATCGAATGATGCATTATGAATAATAAGTTCTGCGCCATCGACAAATTCCATGAATTGATGCGCAATGACATGAAAGGTTGGTTTATCTTGCAGAAATTCATTAGTGATACCGTGAACAGCTAATGCGCCCTGGTCTATTTCACGTTGTGGATTCATGTATTGATGGTAGTGTTTGCCAGTCAGTTTGCGATTGACTAGCTCGACGCAACCAATTTCGATAATGCGATGACCTTCTGCAACGTGTAAGCCGGTTGTTTCAGTATCAAGAATTACTTGTCGCATACAGTTGCCCTTATTTTTTATTTCTTCAATAAATTATCAATGGCTGTGGTTGCTAATGCATCCACCAAATCATTTTCTGGATGTCCGCTGTGCCCTTTTACCCAGTGCCAAGTGATTTGATGGCGACTCGCTTCTTGATCGAGGGTTTGCCATAAATCGGCATTTTTTACGGGTTTTTTATCAGCTTTTACCCAATTCTTTTTTTTCCAACCGGGCAGCCATTCGGAAATACCTTTTTGCACATACTGTGAATCCGTATAAAGATCCACACAACATGATTCTTTTAACACAGCCAGTGCTTGTATGGCAGCCATTAACTCCATGCGATTATTTGTCGTATCACGTTCACCACCGGAGAGCGTTTTATCCGTTTTACCATAACGTAATAATGCACCCCAGCCGCCAGGTCCTGGGTTGCCGCGACAAGCCCCGTCTGTGTAAATTTCTATTTTTTTCATTAAGGGTGGTTCCGTGCAATGGGTTTTGGAATACCGATATTCGTTAAGCGAACATCTGATATTTTTTGTTTCCAGCTTAATTTAATTGGCGTCAGTGGTATGACTTTTGCTTGCGCAACCACTGTGTAAACACCACCGAATGGTGAGTGAAACCATTTCCCCGTTGTTTCAAGGAATGCTAATTGATGATAAATCTTTTCGTGGTTAACCGGTGGTCTATATAAATGTGTACTATGTTTTATTAATTCAAAATCAGCGAGTGATAGCCATTTTTTAATTTGACTCGCTTTTATAAAGTGACCAGACCAGGGTATTGTTGTCCGTTTTGCCCATAACTTTTTGAGGCCCCATAAGCTGTATGGATTAAAGCCTGTAATGATGATATGACCTTCTGGTTTGATAATTCGGCATGCCTCAGTGAATAGTTGGTGCGGGTTATCGATATATTCTAAAATATGGGGCAAAAGAACTAAATCAACACTGCCTGATGCGATTGGAAGTTCATGTAAATTACTTTCTACTGTTCGAATCTTGCCATGTTTGTTTTGGGTAAATAGTGGTGTAATTAAATATTGGTTTGGGACTGCGCTGGACTTTAATAATGTCTGCTGGTGTGGTGTACCAATGAGAATAATTTGGTTGCCATAATATTGCGACAAGACAGACGATAAAAAATGGCGTTCTGATTCAAGTACTGCATGCCCTAGAAAATGTGCAAGCCAACGGTCCCAGTGCTGTATTTTATGGTAAGTTTTAGCCAAGTCAGTTCTTCCCTAATTAAACCTGCATAAGTGTATCACAAAAACGAACATTTCTTTGCCTTGACCTCGCTTGATTTACTAGTACTATTATAATGATGTTAACTATCATTCCGATACGTGCATTTAAGGATAATTATATCTGGCTGCTAGTCAATCCAGCCAATTTGCACTGTGCAATTGTTGATCCAGGGGATGCTGAGCCAGTCTTGGATTTCTTAAAAAAACAACAGTTGATTCCTTGTTCAATTTTGATCACACATCATCACTATGACCACTCGGGTGGTATCATTGATCTTAAGGCAATTTATCCTGATATTATTGTTTATGGCCCGGAACAAGAATCCATTCCGGGTGTTGATCGTTATGTTCGCGAAAATACGCCTGTTATTTTACCAGACTTAGGGTTGAGCTTGACTATTTTTGACATCCCAGGCCACACAAAAGGTCATGTGGCTTATTATGGCAATAAGATGCTTTTTTGTGGAGATACGTTATTTGCGGCAGGCTGTGGCCGTCTTTTTGAAGGGACGGCCGGGCAAATGTATCAGTCACTTGCAAAGATTCGTGCATTACCCGATGAGACCTTAATTTATTGTGCTCACGAGTATACCGCTGCAAATTTACGTTTTGCGGCGGTTGTGGAGCCTCATAATCGCGATATCCAAAAACGTATTAGTGATGTCGTTGTTATGGTGAAAAAGAATATCCCAACATTACCAAGTTTATTATTGTTGGAAAAACAGACCAACCCTTTTTTACGATGTCAGATTAAAACTGTGATAGACTCGGTTCAAGAGCACCAAGGTGAAGTGCTAACTGATTCAGTTAGTATTTTTCAATCACTCAGAGCTTGGAAAGATAACTTTTAGCATTGGTGAGTTAAGTTAGATGATGCATTGGTATCAGAAACTAATTATAACAATTTGCATTGGATTTTTCGCCAGTGGCATTTTTGCATTTCCAAGTGTCGATGGTATACAAGAATATCAGCCGAATGTGCTGCAATATCCCGATATCAAACAAGTGCTTGATGATGATATTGTGCGTTATCGAAATGCAGATGATATTTGGGCTGTTATGCGCCAAGAGTTCTCATTAGAGCATTATGAAAATGATCCGCAAGTGCAAATGCAAATCGAATGGTTTTTAGCTCATCAAGATTTTTTAACGCGCTCCATTACTCGTGCAGCACCCTATCTATATTATATTTTACAACAAGCACGTATTCGTCATTTACCTATTGAATTAGTTTTGTTGCCTATTATCGAGAGTGCCTATAACCCATATGCTTATTCTCCTGCTGGTGCGTCTGGTATTTGGCAGTTAATGCCAGGGACCGCATCCGGTTATGGAATCAAACAAGATAGATGGTACGATGGTCGGCGTGATGTTATTGCTTCTACAAAAGCTGCATTAAATTATCTTAGCTATTTAGGAACTTTTTTTGATAACAATTGGTTGTTGGCGATGGCAGCCTATGATACAGGTCTTGGTAATGTTTCGTATGCCATTAATCGAAATATTCGTGAAGGTTATGATACTGATTTTTGGTCATTGCGATTAGCACAAGAAACCCGTATCTATGTGCCTCGCATGTTAGCGTTGGCTGCTATTGTTGCCAATCCAGATCGCTACCCTGTTTATTTGCCACCGATTCCTCACGCGCCTTATTTAGCGCAATTAAGTATTGGTATGCAAATGGATTTGCGGCATGTTGCTTTGTATGCAGGTGTACCTTACAAACAATTGATGCAGTTAAATTCAGGATTTAGTCATCCAATTACCGATCCGAGTGGTAAACGTAAATTAATTTTACCACTGGAAAATGTGGCGCAGTTTTCCGCAAATCTGCAGCAGCCATTACTCTACCCTAATGCGCAGTCTACTATCGCAGTAAATAATAGTATTGAAGATGATGCTACACAACAACTTCTTGCGCCAGTCGTTGCTTCGTCTAAATCAAAGAAATCAGCTCGGACTGTATTGGCGAGTGCACAAGCACCCACAGAAATTACCAGTGAAGATATAGGTGATTTTAATCATTATTTAGCTAGCAAAGAGGTAGATGGTTCGCGCGCGACAGCGCCTGCTGAAAATTATCCATCACCACCGCCAGCAGTAAAAAAAGAATTGGAAAATTTAGATGGTAATTATCGTATCCAGCCTGGTGATACCATTTATATGACGCGTGAAGGCGATGATATTGATAAAATTGCACAACGTTTTCATGTGAGTACTCAGGCATTATTTGCGGCAAATCCATTGAACGCAACGAAAACCATGCATCAAGATCAGCATCTTGTTATTCCAACTCACTTGCGCAATGTGCAAATCGCAAAAGTGGTTGCGCCGACACCAAAAAAATATCATCTTGCATCGGGTGATACTGTCTATATGGTAAGAAAAGGCGATACCATCGACAAAATAGCCCGTAAATTTCATATCACGGCACCCGAAATACGGATTACGAATTTGATTGCTGATAACGATCTTCGTGATGGGGACAGATTGATTATTCCTACCCATGCCTAATTTTGATTGACAGAAAAAACTTCCTTACCTACACTACTCGCCAAATCACCAGGGGTGCTTAGAAATTTCTAGGCTGAGACGTTACCCTTAAACCTGCTCTGGATAATGCCTGCGGAGGGAGTGTGAGCTTGCTTGATAAGCATTTCTGCTTGTCATTCTTTTTGCTCATGCTGTTTTCGCTTTTTTAGGAAGAAGCTATGCAACATGAGTATCTTAAGCTTTGTTTGATAACGAATCAGCATAACCAGACTTTTGAAGCATATAAAAAAATTCTAATGGCTGCGATTGCAGGTGGCATTACGTCAATTCAAGTTCGTGAGAAAAACCAAAATTTATGGCAACTAGAAGAATTTGTAAAAAATATCAAGTTGTTAATAAAACCCTATCACATACGACTCATTATCAATGATCATGTTGATCTTGCTAAAAAAATGGATGTGGATGGTGTTCATTTAGGACAACAGGATATGTCACCTAATATGGCCAGAAAAATTTTAGGTCCTCATAAAATTATTGGCCTATCTATTGAGTCTCTCGAGCAATTACAAGAAGCAAATCAATTCACTTCATTAAATTACGTTGCTGCCAGCGCCATTTTTCCCAGTAAAAATAAATTGGATTGCAATATGTTGTGGGGGCTTGATGGCTTGAGAACCCTTTGTCAGCAATCATATCATCCTGTGATTGCGATTGGTGGTATTCATCAAGATAATGTGAAGGATGTTGTTATGAATGGTGCGGCGGGTGTTGCAGTGATTTCTGCTATTCATGATGTGGTCAATCCAGAGAAAGCGGCTCGTAATATATTAGCTAAAATTCACCAAGGAAAATGTCATGTCAAATCAGCTTCGCAACACATTAAATGCAATAAAAAAACAAAAACCCCTTATATTGAATTTTACGAATGATGTTACCATTGATTTTATTGCCAACGGTTTATTATGTGTTGGCGCTTCTCCTGTTATGTGTAAAGCAGAACAAGAAATTGAAGATTTAGTGAGGATATCAAATGCCGTGGTTATTAATATTGGCACGTTGGATGAAAAGCATATCATGCTTTGCGAAACAGCTTGTCGAATCGCGAATCAGCTAGGTAGACCAATTATTTTTGACCCCGTGGGTGCTGGTGCAAGTCATTATCGCACAACGATATCAAAAAAAATCATATCCACTTATCAAATAGCGATTGTGCGTGGCAATGCGAGTGAAATTATGGCGCTCGCAGGTTATCAAACCACTACGCGTGGTGTGGATAGTAATGATAGTAGTATAGAGGCAATTAAATCTGCAGGTAAAATTGCAAATAAATTTAATGTCGTTGTTGTGATAAGTGGAGAAACGGATGTCATTATTGACAATAATCGCATTGAAAAGATAATCGGTGGATCTGATATGATGCCAAAAATAACCGGTACGGGATGTTTGATGACAGCAATTATTGCAGCATTTCATGCCGTGCAAGCAGATAAATTTACGGCGGCGGCTTTGGCTGCCTATTTTTATGGATTATGCGGAGAGCAAGCGGCCAGGCTGATTGATGGTGTTGGATCATTTAAAACGAAGTTTTTAGATTGTTTGAGTAATTATGACGCCGTATAAAGCTGTGCTTACTATTGCTGGATCTGATTCATCAGGTGGGGCTGGTATTCAAGCGGACATAAAAACTATTTCTGCTATTGGGTGTTATGCAGCCTCGGTGATTACTAGTCTTACGGCGCAAAATACGCTAGGCGTGCAGAAAGTTGAAAAAATTTCAGCTGATTTTATTTATCAGCAATTAGAGTCTGTTTTGACAGATATTCACTTTGATGCGATTAAAATTGGCATGATTCAACATGCTGAAAATGCGGCTGTTATTATTAGTTGCATTCAAAAATTCCATCCTAAAAATATTGTGATTGATCCGGTGATGGTTTCAAAAAATGGTTGTCTGTTGATGGATGCGGATGCTGTCCCTGTGTTAACAAGCACATTATTTCCTTGTGCTATTCTCGTTACGCCTAATATTCCTGAAGCGGAAAAATTGCTTAATAAAAAAATAGACTCGTTAGAGGATATGAAGATGGCGGCTTTTGATCTTAGTAATATAGCTAAGACAAGTATTTTACTAAAAGGCGGTCATCTAAAGGATGTAGATTCTCCTGATGTGCTGTATCTATTTTCTGAAAAGAAATTTTATTTTTTTAATACAAAAAGAATTGATACTAAGAATACACATGGCACAGGATGTACCTATTCGTCAGCTATAGCTGCGTATTTGGCACATGGATATTCATTAGTTGAGGCGGTTTCTGCAGCAAAAAATTATATATTTCAAGCTATTTTGTCCGGCAGTAAGCGCTTGCTTGGGAGGGGTTATGGTCCTGTGCATCATTTTTATGAGAGAAATAATAGGGCTTGCGCGGGAATGACAAGAACTTTAGAGGTAGAACCTAATGATATTTGAAAGAATGCGTCAAGAAACTAAATTTCTTCTGAAAAAAATTCATCAGCATCCATTTAATATCGAGCTTGCTCAGGGTCGATTGGATTTATCAAAATTTATTTATTATTTAATTCAAGATTCGCTTTACCTGGTGGATTTTAGCAAGGCATTAGCTATCACTGCTGCTAGATTGCCGGAGCGTCATGATTCTAGGCAATATATGCAATTTGCATTAGGTGCGATTGAAGCTGAAAATCAATTGCATTTGGATTTTTTGGCAGACCATAAGGTGTCTAATCTAGCAGCGCATCGGCAATCTCCCGCTTGTTTTATGTATACTAATTATTTATTAAAAATTGCCAGTCTTGCTTCTGTGGAGGAAGCTGTTGCTAGTTTATTGCCTTGTTTTTGGATTTATAGTGAAGTGGGTAAAAAAATCGCGGCTATGGAAATAATATCTAATAATCCATTTCAAGATTGGATTGATTTATATGCGAGTGATGCGTTTGCGGGTTCTGTTGAATCCGCAATCGACACGGTGAATATGCTTGGACAGCAAGCATCAGAAACTATTAAAAATAATATGTTGTCGGCTTTTATCAAGGCTACTGAGTTGGAATGGTTATTTTGGGATAGTGCTTATGCCTTGCAAGAATGGAGGTAAGTAGCCCGTATGGAGCGTAGCGCAATACGGGATGGTATGGCCAGACCCCGTATTACGCTGCGCTACATACGGGCTACAAAGAAATTAACCAAAATTAGCAGAGTCCAACGGTCTTGCCATTGCAAAATTGACATTTCTATTCCACAACCCGCCTAATCCCCATGCATAGGCTGCTGGACGACCCGTATGCGGATTAATTTTTAGAAGTAATGTGCCGATACCAATCCCCGCTTCATTGCGTTGACGAGTATCTTGGCTATGACGACTGGGCGCTGAATCAGCGACGCGAACAAAAAACACATCGCTATCCCGTATCGGTTTATCCATGACGACCATCACATGGCCGCCGGTTTCCGAGCCGCGTGAGTTTTTATAGCGAAATACGAGAATATCACCCGGCCGTAGCTGGTCGACAGCTTCTACTTTATTCCAGAAATTGTCTTCGCTATTTCCTAATTCAGTAAAGAATTCATAATAATGTTGTGTTGCCGGCGCATCAGCGCCGGTGGCATTCACTAAGCTTAAGTAGGCTTGTGGCGTTACACGCTGAAGAATGTGGTCAACAAAGCTAGAGCAGTCAACAATATAAACGCCACGCGATGTATCAAATTTTCTACCGCCTAGTTTGTAATCGCTGTAATGTAAATTTTCTACGACTTTATGTACGAAGTTAACAACATGTTTTTCCAGAGATAATGCAAAACTTGGATGCCATGACGAGACAGGGGGTTCCGGTGTTGTAGTTGTTTCAGTCGCTGTTGATTTTGTCGTGTAGCTGCTTGGTGTTGATGTTACTTGTGGCGTTGTAATTGTAGCCGTTTCTGTTTTAGTGGGTGATGTTGTAAATACACTTAGTATGGATTGCACAATATTGGTGTCTTGCGTCGTGTTTTGATTTGTGTCTTGAGTGGTTCCGATATTGACTTCTCTTGCAGGTTCTACGGGCAATGCATTGTTTGAAGTCGTTAGCCGTGCTAGCGTTTTTTCACTGTCCGCGAAAGTGTTATTTGGAGATTTTTTCTCGGCGTCAGCAATTAAAGTTGGCCCATCGTAGCTAATTGAAATATCCGATGCAAGTTCATCTGTATTCGCTTGATGATGCTGTGAAGATTTATTTTTCGCATGTATAGAATGATGTTTTCTATGGTGAGCGTGTGCTTTATGTTTTTTTACGCTGACATGATGGTGCGTAGTTATTTTTTTATGATTAACGTGATGTTTTTTTGATGAGGCTTCAGCAATATTGATGGAGCAACCCAATATGACAGTACAGACGAACAAGAAGACAGAAATGCGTTTTATTCTGAAAAAGCTATTTTTTAGTGATTTTGTTTTGCCAGAAAAAAACATGTAAAAAATCCTTCTCTTTTAACGATCACGAGTTGAACTTCAGCGGTGTGTTGATTCATATTTCATACAAGATTATGCCTGATAATGGCTTTGGCATCAAACTTTGGTGAGTATTTATAGAATTTATTTAGAATAAAAATTGATAACGTGATGTAATAACACACGAAAAATATTTTACTGAATAAATTATAATCTATAAACTATTAAGTGGTTTTAAGAAATGCTTTTTCAGAATCAGTTGATGGGCGTCCTAATACACCATTGCGCTGTGGAAAGCGGCCAAACTCTTTAATGACACGAAAATGTGCATATGCGTAGGCGAGAAATAATTGATAGACTTGTGTTGTTTCTGTCATGGATAGAGAAACTAATGCTTGAAATAACCGAATGGATTGTTCTTGAACTTCCGAGTCTTCTGCGTGAACAAGCGGCATATAAAAGAAAACGCGTTCAATTAAAGTAAGCGAATGATCCATCTCTGTGCGCAAACCTTCGATGCAAAGCTGCTGAGCTTGTTTATCGTAATCAAAAGCATGTGCAGAGTTGCGATGCAAGTAACGTGAAAATTGGTCCAATAAGATAATCAGTGCGAGTCGACCTCGAGGACTTTCTGCCCAGTCTTGGTATTTACCAATGACTGCAGCTTCATAATCGCTGCCGAAGCGCTTGGTGATCGTTTTTTTCAGTTGCTCACTCTCACCAAACCACAGATTCGTGCGATCACTGGAGGGTAGATCCGCCGTCCCTAAATCACCAAACCAAAAGTTTAATAACGCATGGACTTTATCAGGCATGAAACAATCCTCCTAATGATTAGCATAGCACAAATCATCTTGAAGAGGGTTTCCTGACTATATTTATAACAGGTAGTTAGAATTATTGATAAATATCAACAATTTTTAAACTTGCTCACCAGTAAGAATAGAAACCAAAAGCTGAGCCGCAATTTTTTCAGTTTTTGCATTTTTATCTCTATGAGGGTCAAACTCGACGATTTCACTTCCAATCAAACGGTTATCACCACTGACGTGTTTTAGTGCATTGCACAATTCTTTTGCAGACAATCCATCAGGTTCGCTAACGCCTGTGCCCGGCGCTTCATTCGGGTCAATGCCATCAATATCAATAGTAATACCATAGCCAATGGTACCTTTATTCACCAGGTCAATTGCTTCAGTCATAATGGCATCTAGGCCGCGTTGTTTCACTTCATCCATAAAATAAGTTCGTATGTTTAAGCGCTTAAGCAGCGCTTCTTCACCTGGCTCATAGCTTCTTGCGCCAATAACGCACACATGTTCGGGTTTAATTTTAGGAGCGGATCCCAGTATGGTAATTAACTCAGGGTGACCATACCCTAGTAGGCAAGCCAATGGCATACCATGAATATTGCCCGTTTCTGATGTTTCTGGTGTGTGACTATCCATGTGAGCGTCAATCCAGATAAGGCCAAAATCACCCTGCTTGCTAAGTTGATGATGTACGCCACTCCAGGTGCCGATTGCACACGAATGATCACCACCAAACACGGTGAAAAAAGCTTTTTCATGGACTAATTTGCTGGTTACTGCCGCTAATTTTTGGCAGTGTTCTGTCACAACTTTTAATGGGGATTGTGCTCCCTCTGCTCTATTGGGTTCTAGCATAGCATCCCAAGAATAAGAGATGTGATGATTGGAGAGTGCTTTTTGTAGATGCGCTGATTTTTCTAAAACGAGTGGTCCTTCCCAGCAACCTGCGTCTGCGGCAGCGATACCTGAAGCGGAGCCTACTAAATGGACGGTGTGTTTCTTTGAAACCATGGTTCTCACCTCAGCGGAAGCTAATTTGTTGAGTTAACTCGGGGCGTCAATATAACCTACAAAAATAAGAAAAAACAGTGACTAGAATATCTTAATATCATTTATAATGACAAACTTCGTAAAGATTAGTAATGATAATTATGTCGCAATCAATTGATAATTTTAGAGTTTATTCCGAGCGGCCATTAATTACCCCGCATCAGCTAATAACAGAGCTGCCATTAGTTTCTTCTGTGGCTGAGAATATTCGTCTTGCTCGTATGACTATTAGTAAAATTATTCGTGGTGAAGATCGCCGCTTGCTGGTGGTTGTGGGTCCCTGCTCTATTCATGATTGTCATGCCGCGCTTGAGTATGCTTGGTTTCTCAAACATGCGGCGGCGCAATATGAAAATGATCTTTTTATTGTGATGCGCACCTATCTAGAAAAACCGCGGACTACGATGGGTTGGAAAGGATTAATCAGTGATCCTCTGTTGGATGGTAGTTTTGATTTCAATCAAGGATTAAGAATCGCAAGAAAGTTTTTACTTGATTTGTGTGCAATGAATCTTCCAGCGGCCACAGAGTTTTTAGATATCAACATTCCTCACTATTTAAGTGATTTAATTACTTGGGTAGCCATTGGGGCTCGCACAACAGAAAGCCAAATACATAGAGAATTAGCATCTGGATTATCGATGCCTGTTGGATTTAAAAATACAACGGATGGCAATTTTAAAATTGCTATTGATGCTGTTTTAACGGCTCGTCACCCACATCATTTTCTGGGTATGACGCTTGACGGTATTGCTTCTATTCTTTCTACCCTGGGTAATGAAAATTGTCATATTGTATTGCGAGGATCAAATCAATCCCCCAACTATACGAATGACTATATTGCATCTGCTATTGCTATGTTGAAAGCAGAAAATTTGTCACCACGTTTAATGATTGATTGTAGCCATGGTAATAGTATGAGGGAATACCAACGTCAAGCAACTGTTGTGAATGCAGTTATAGAGCATTTGCAGCATAATGCAGCTGATATTTTAGGTGTGATGATCGAAAGTAATTTAGTATCGGGTAAGCAAACACCACAAGCAAATCAACAATTGGTTTATGGGCAAAGTATTACGGATGCGTGTTTGTCATGGAGTGAAACATTGCCATTATTGGATAAGTTAGCTTTGGCTATTCATTGTAGTCGTGGTTAGGCGTCTGTTGATTTATTCCATCTGTCGTTGTTACTGAGCCGCGCGCGTTAGCACATACCTTTATACACAAGTTAATTTATCTATCAATTAAAATTTAAATCGCAAAGTTAGAACAACCAATACTAACCAAAATCTTTATGGTTTATATCCTACAATACATCTAGCAGCTAATATAACAGCTTCATCAGCACGAGTACTGTGTGTGCCGCTTCCTTTGCGCTTTTTCCACAAACAATAGTCAAGCAAGCTATCAAGCAACGCATCACTGCGCTCACCTTTTGAAAAACGAGTTTTTGCATTTTGAAATTGTCGTTCACTAGAATGACATCTGTCTTTTGAATTAGTTGCAGTAACATTAAATTCATACATATTATTTAAAATTTGTTTTGCTTCTTTTAATGCTAAACTTGAACTATCTTTTGATGGTGGTGCTAGCACGGGAGCTGGAGAAGTCTCTTCACTTGCGGCAGCTAACGTAGACAATTCCCCCGCTTTATAAACTTTTACATCCCAATGAAGATCCGCATTAGTAAAAATCATCGTGGTGGAAAATGATTTCATAAATAAAACTCTTATAAATTTATATTAATTTTATCATACTAAATTGCGATTAAAGATAAGCATGAGGTCAAGGTGGACATACTAAGCCCTGTGACGCTTGTTAACGCGCGCGGCTCAGTAACAAATAAAAAAAGAAGCTGAGTTTTTCAGCTTCTTTTTTCTATACGCTAAAATTATGGCGTAATACCCGTACCAGAGAATGTGGCAGAAGTTGAGCCTGGACCTGATACGGTACAGCTTGCACTGGCACCATTTGTGATTGCCCCTGAAGTGATACTATAACCAGAAGGCATACCACCCTGTAAGATGTTTCCTATGTCAGTACAGTTAACGACAGCTTGACCCTTGGTAGCGTTTTCTGTTCTGACCGCATAGTTTTCTGCGCTAGCGGACCCAAGAGCACCTGCTACACCATTCGTAGCCGCTGTCTGAGCATCTGATGTGATACTAAAAAGTTTTGGAATTGCAACTGCAGCTAGAATACCTAAGATGGCAATAACAATGACTAATTCAATTAACGTAAAACCGAGTGTGGATCTTTTCGATGTAGGCATTGACATATTTATCATTCCTTTGAGAAATTGGTTATGCAATTGTTACTACTGTCAATTGTATCATGTTGTTTATCATGCAATGAATACTTTTTTCTTATTTATTAACCTATTTTGGTAACTTTCGCCATATTCCAGATGGGTAGATAGACTGCGAAAGCCAGAACTAAAACCACACCTGCTAATACCACAATGAGTAAGGGTTCGATTATATCGCCTAACCGTTTTAAATCGTAGTCTACTTCGCGTTTATAAAAAACGGAGATCTGTTCTAGCATGGGACCTAATTCACCAGTTTCTTCGCTAACGCTCAAAATTTGCAACTCAAGAGAGGTAAATAAATTACTTGCTGCTGCCGCTTGCGCCAAATTATTACCGCGTTCAATGGCGCTACGCATACCGAGTATTTGTTGGCGCGCATATTCGTTATTCACCGATTGTGCAACCAGCTCAATACCTTCAATGAGTGGGACACCGGATTCAATTGTAATAGCAAATGCCTGCGAAAAACGCAGTAAAATGATTCGTCTGAGTATTTTTCCAAAGAAAGGAATTCGTAATAAAAATTTATCCAGCTTAAATTTTCCAATGGGCGTCCGAATATAATACATAAACCAAGTGACTGCCAATGAGGACACAATAAGCATCCCCAGCCAATGTTGGGTTAGAAAATTAGACGTCCCAATGAAAAATTGTGTGACAGCAGGTAAACTAACTTTAGCTTGCTTAAAAACATTCGTGAATGCTGGAATCACAAATATATTAATTAAAATAATAGCTGCAAGCATAGAAATGGTAACAAATATAGGGTATCGCATGGCGGTTTTAACACTTTTTATCGCACCACCTTCTAATTCCAAATATTGATTAATTCGTAGAAAAGCTTCTGCTAAGCGGCCGCTACTTTCTCCGACTCGTATCATGCTGATCATGATTGGAGTGAAAATTTTAGGATAATTTTTCATGGAACTCGCTAAATCTTGACCTGCTTCAAGATTTTCAACTAATCCAAGTAATCCATTCACCATGACTTTATTGTGCATACTACCCGCTAAATTTTTTAAAGCGGCAGCAATGGGTATGCCTGTTTTGCAAAGTGAATACATTTGTCGTGAAAAGACTCCCAGTTCATCACGCGTGACGGATTCTTCAAATTGACTACTCAGTTTTTGCCAAAAAGTTTTAGCTTCTTCACTTGACTGGATTGTAATGGGTATAACACCTTCTTTCATCAGTAATGCGCTTAATGATTCGGGAGATTGCGCTGTGCGCGAACCAGAAATGAATCTTCCCTCATTGTCGCGTGCTTTATAAACAAAAATCGGCATAGATTATCATCTTATATGGACTGCTCGGTATCGGGATATCTTTTTTCAAACCCTTGATCAGAAATACGCATTACTTCACTGACGGTTGTGATTCCTTGTACTGCGAGATCTAAACCGCTGAAGGTGAGCGGTCTAAACGTTTCTTGTTGATAAGCTGCTTTTTTAAAGGCGGGTATATTGTTTGCCCGTAAAGCTTCAGCTAATGGTGTATCCCATACCAATAACTCAAAAATACCGATCTGACCTTTTATACCGGTATTATGACAATAGTTGCAACCAGCCCCATGCATATACGGGTAATTCAGATATTCTGGCCCTGCTACATCTTGTAGCCAAATTTTTTCAGCGGGTGTTAGTTCTACTGGACGTAAACAGTTTTTACAATTTCGCCTAACTAAGCGTTGCGCCATAATGCCGCGCAAGACAGCGGCTATTAAATAACTTTCTGCTCCCATATCAATTAAACGTAAAGTGCTGCTAATCGCATCATTCGTATGTAGCGTTGATAAAACTAAATGTCCAGTCATGGCTGCTCGTATTGCGATAGCCACTGTTTCTTCATCACGAAGTTCACCTACCATGATGATGTCTGGATCTTGACGAAGGATGGCTCGCAATGCTCTTGCAAATGTTAAATCCACACCGGGAGCAATCTGAACTTGATTTATGCGAGGAATGCGATATTCAACGGGATCTTCAACGGTGATGATTTTTTTCTCGGCACTATTCAGCTCGCTGAGTGCACCATATAATGCGGTTGTTTTCCCACTACCCGTTGGACCCGTAATTAATATTAGGCCATTAGGTAAAGCGGTTAGCTTGCGCAATGTCTCTAAGACTTTTGGAGGCATGCCTATTTCATCAAGGTTTAGTAGATTTGCCGACTGATTTAATAAGCGCATTACCACGGATTCGCCAAATTGAATAGGCAGTGTGGCTAAACGAACGTCAAAATTTTTGTCTTTAATTCTAATGCTAAAACGCCCATCTTGAGGGACACGTTTTTCAGTGATATTGATGCCTGCCATCAATTTTAAACGTAGTGTCAAGGCACTAACGATGTGTTTTTCATTGATGATTTGCTCATGTAATACGCCATCAACACGCTGACGGATACGTAAAATATGCTCATCAGGTTCAATGTGAATATCAGAAGCATTCATTTGTACCGCGTCTTGGAAAATCGATTCGAGCATCCGAACAACAGGCGCATCTGTAGCGGAAAGATCTTGTTTGAGTTGAGAGAAATTATATTTATTTTCGGTCAACTCTTCGGATAACTCTTCTGCAAATGATGTAATTTCACTTGTTCTTCGATAGATGAGATCAATTACTTGAAGTAAATCTTCCTCGCTAATTAATGCAATTTTAATGGGAAGCTTGAGTAGTCTTGATAATTCATCAGTAGCAATAATATCTTGAGGGTCTACCATGCCAACAAGGAACTCATCATTTTCCTTTTTCAACACAAGGGCACGAAAATGACGTGCATAAAATTCGGGTAGATAGGTAACGACGTCTGGATTTATCGGAAAGTTCTTTAAGTCAATTAAAGGCATATTTAATTGATGAGCAAGTAAATCTAATAATTTGCTTTCCTCAATAAAATGCAAATCGACAAGCACTTGCCCTAAGCGTTGGCCAGTTTGTCGTTGTTGTTCAATAGCGGTATCCAGTTGTTCCTGTGTGATGATATGACTATCCAGTAACAACTTACCAATGTGAATTTTTTTTATTTGCATCACACCTGCCTTATAAGAAATTAGGTTGTGTGTAATTGGGCCGATAAAAAGTTTTTAAGTTCTGGATTTAAATTACCGATGCTATCAGCATTTGTGTAAGCTTCGAAGGCTTGTGGATGATCGCCAAGCGCATCTAAAGCGATACCCAAACCTACCCACCATTTTGCATTTGATGATTGTATGGTTAATAATTTTTTATATAGATTTGCCGCTAAATTGGCTCGGCCTTGTCGTTGATAGAGCGCCGCCATCAGGGCATAGTAGTTAGGCTCATTTTCTATGGAGGGCGAGTTTTTTTGTAAAAGTAATAATGCTTCATTTACTCTACCTTGCCCAACAAGTAATTGCGCTTTCATTTCAATAAAGATGATATGTTCTGGTGATAGTTTGATGCCAACATCAAGTAGGTTAGCTGCCGCTAATTTGTTGTTCTGTTGTATCAATAAATTAGCCAGATATTCTCGTGTTTTGAAATTGTTGGGATAGTTATTTACGAGTTGTTTTAACAAAGAAATAGCTTCTGCATTTTGCCCAGATGCAGTAAGTTGTATTGCGTGTTGGTATAGTTGTTCTTCAGAGCTTTCAACCACGGGTTTTTTAATCGTGACGGGTATAGTTGGTTTGTTAATTGATTGACTATTGGTTACATCAGAAAGATTTTTGTAGTAAATATCTAATTGCAGCTCAGGTGCTTTGCCCGCTTCATTTAGTTCTAGTCGTTTAATTTCTGCGGCAGGATTTAAGTGCAGCACGAGTTTTAAATTGCCGTTTTCATCTTTAAATGCTTGAATGCTCTCAATACCGCTACCGCTGTAATTCATGTTTGGTAATGCGGCAACAAGACGCGTATTTTCTAAAATAATAATTAACTCATTGCGACTAACATCACTACTTAATTGATATAGTGCGCCTTGATTTAATAAAAAACGTAAGTTGCTAATGTCTTGTTGCATTTGTAAAGCAATGCCAGTGAGCAAGGCACCCGATGTGTATTGGTCGGTGGTTACAGTACTATTATTTTTGTCTGACTGTGTGATAGTAATAGAATGCGTTTGTGTTGCCTCGGTAGCTGACGGATGGTTAGTATGTCCTATTGATAGCAATATAGAAAATATCAATAACAAAATTGCTGCAAGTACTATAATAATCGAATACTGTGTGCGGTTCTTTTTGAATTCGAGTGAGATATGCGCGCGCAACCCTGTTAAAAGAGATTCCGATGTTGCTTGGTTTCGAGGGCGTTTTTCTAAGTCTTTTAACATTTGATTGATCAGACTCATTAAATAATTCCCTTGTAAATATAAAAGCCTAATACAGTAATAATGAGACTTATGAGCCCAATAATAATGAGGAGCAACGGTTTACTTGAGGAATAGGCAATATCAGTGTCTTTAATCGCAAGTTTCATGGCTTGAGTCGAGACCCTATCCTCCCCTCTTCCATATGCAACAAGCAATGCTTTATGGCAGAGAATATTAACGATGCGCGGTACACCCTGACTTGCTTTAAATAAGATATTTCGTGCCCGATCACTAAATAAAGCGCCAAATGTATAGCCAGCCGTTGCTAAACGATGAAATAAATAACTATCTAAATCATCACGATTCATCAGTGGCAAATAATATGAAAAACTGATGCGCTGTTTTAACTGGCGAAAACTAGGTTGATCTAATCTTTCATCTAGTTCGGGTTGCCCAAACAATACAACTTGTAATAGCTTCGTTGTTTCAGTTTCAAGATTCGTTAATAATCGCAATGTTTCAAGACTTTCAGGCGGAATGGCCTGTGCTTCATCGATTAATAAGACAATATGTTTTCCATCGGCATGCAGAGACAGTAAACGATCGTTGATATACGTTAATAATTCGTGTTGGTCCTGTAATGATCTAGGATCAATGCCAAGTTCGCGTGCTAAGGCTTTGCGCAGTTCGATGGGATTTAAATCTGGGTTAGGAATATAGGCAGTGACAAAGTCGCCATCGAGGCTATCAAGCAGTTTACGGCATAGCAATGTTTTACCTGATCCAACTTCGCCGATAATCTTAATAAATCCTTCGCCACTGCGAAGACTAAATAATACGGTATTGAGGGCTTCTTGGTGGCCTTTCAAATGGCAAAAAAAGCCAATATTTGGCGTAATTGTAAAGGGAAGCTCTTTAAATTTAAAATACTCTAAGTACATTAGATAGTCCTAGTAATAAATTTGCTGTCAGGATTGATGACTTAATTACACACACTACATCCGTCAGTCTTTTCTCCCTGATTACCAAATGTTTCTGGTAGGCCACCTAGATGAAAATCTCTTTTGTCTCGCCCAAAGTCATTATCTGCACGTTCAAGACTTTGTGTCCAAACTTTATTATTTGCCAAAATAGGACGTAATAAAATGATAAGTTCAGATTTCGTAGAAACTTGATTAGTGCGACGAAACAGGGCACCAAAGAAAGGAATTTTTGATAATACAGGTGTGCCACCAATACTTTCTAGGGTGTTATTTTGCATCAGGCCGCCAATAACGACTATTTGACCATTCCTGGCGCGAACGATATTATCCGATTCTCGTATCGTACTGAGCGCTAATGGTAATTGTAATGTACCACCTGACGCACCAAGGTTAATGGTTTTTTGCTGTTCTGTTACATTACTCACCGATGGATGGACATGCAAAATAACACTGCCATCTTTCGCAATTTGTGGTGTTATATCGAGTGTTACACCAGAGAAAAATGGTGTTAAGTCGACATTTTGAGATGGTAGCGTATTGTTCCCGACGACCGAATTTGTTGTCGAAACACCCGTCACAAAAAATTGATCTTGCCCTACTTTTATAACGGCTTTTTGATTATTTACAGTGGAAATTCGAGGGCTCGACAGGGTTTGTACATTGCCTTGTGTTTGTAAAAATTGTACCAGCGCGCGAAAGCTACCTTTGATATTGACTGTAAAAATAGGGTCAAATCCTTGCAGCCCAGTGCCATTGAATGCACCCGTACCCGAAACGCCACCTGAGTTGGGTCCATTACCTGATTGGCTGAATACCGCTTCATCACTCAGAGGATTGCCCAATAAACTCCAGTCAATGCCTGAATCAAAAGAATCAGTCAACTGAACTTCCAGTACTTTTGCTTCGAGAATAATTTGGCGTTGTAAATTGGATTGAATCCGGTCGAGATAGCGTGCTATTTGATGCAACTCAATTGGAAATGCTCGAACAATCACTAAACCAGCCTGGGCATTAATAATGACAGATCTGTTTTTATCTGCAGGAATAATTTCTTTTAGTGAAATTTCTAGATCATGCCAAAAGTTTTCTTGTGAGGTTGTGCTCACCGAACTACTCGATACCGTATTATTTGATGAAGAGCCGCCGCCTGAGCTACTACCTGAGCCACCGCTTCCTACACTGACCGTGCCTACTTTATTACTCACCTGGCCGGAGGTCATTTCGGTGGTTGATTTGCCATTGCGAACAACATCCAGATAATTAACTGTAAATATTTGCGTTTCTAATTCAGGTGGAGAAACTTCATAGCCGTAGGTTGTTTTGCGATAATCATAACCATAAATATCTCGAACTGCATCCATCGCTTCTTCAATAGTGACATTTTTTAAAGATAATGTGACGGTGCCTTCAATATTAGGGTCAACAACCATATTGTAAGGCGTGCCATCTACCAACCCCGTAAAAAACACTTTAGCGGGCATTTTATCGGCTGCTACATCGAAGCGTTTGTGTAAAATAGATGTTTCCGTGTTAAATGTCGGGTTTGTTTGTGGCAACATGGCATCACTCACCGAGCGCGGGATTCTGCGCGCGGTTTTTCTGTCGAGTGATTTATCGATGTTAATGGCTTCCTGCAACGTGGCGTGTGTTTGTAAGATAGAAGTTGGATATTTAGGAGGCGTTGTTGAACAGCTGATTAGTGTCACAATTAGCGCCACTAAGAGTGTAAATTTTTTAAAGCTTCGATAAAAGATATCCATATCCACGACAATTCCTATGATTACGCCAGCATTTTTTTCATTTTATATGATTTATTTAAATTTTTACACTAGTCATTTTGAAATCCTAACCTTAGGTGTTTGCGATTTGTCGCGTAACATTAAGATGAAATTCCCGTTTGGGCTGTCAATAGAAACGACATTTTTATCAATAGAGATTATTTTAGCACCATCAAATTGGTCGCCGACATGGTGTATTTTGCCATTTATAACAGCGAGTCGGTTATCTGTTGAGATCATAATAGCGCTTAAAACAAAGGAATTATTCGGTGCAGCATTTGTAAAATTAGATGGTTTGGTGGGGTCAATTAAGCCTTCGGCATGCACTGCCGATGATAATAACAAAACAAATAGCGATGTTTTTATCCAGTATTTATTCATAAGCACTCAATTATTGCTTACAATTAATAAATTAATAGTCACTGTTGCAAGCGGGTAATTATTCACTTTATATAATATGCTATTCCACGAGAGACACCAGGGTAAACTTTCCAGCTGTGCTAAATAAGAAATCGTATTGAAGTAATCACTATTAAATGTAATTTCAACATTATTCCCTGTGAGCGGTTTTGCTAATTCCGTTGTGTTAGTCGTATCTTGTGTAATCTGTTTCCCGCTTTTTAAGTTAATAAATTGTACTTTATGATCTATATTTAACATTTGTTTGATAATATTATCTGCATCTGATGCAGAAGCGATGCCAAATTTCGATTGATCAGTAGTTTGTTTTTTATTTTTAACGCGTTCCGTTGCTTCACTTTCAATTTTTTTAGTTTCTGTGGTAAAAATAGCAATTTGTTTTTCTAATGTAGTCGACTCTTGTTTCATGAGCAGGCGCTCTGACTGAACTGGATTGTATAAAAATATATACCAAACAGTATAAATGATTACCCACCCCGTTAATAACAATGCAATGCGTTCGCGATGTTTGCGACGACTTAACCAGAGTTGCAATGAATTAAATAAACTATGCAGTGGCGTATCATTCATATTAGCTAGACGCCTTACCAATTAATTGAAAGTTTAAGGGTTGTGTTGATGTTGATGATGTGTTGATTGACTCCGTGAGCTCTTTTAATTCGAAATTCAGTTCCTTAAATATAGGTAGTTTTTTTAATTGAATTAAATATTGTTCTGTTTGCGTTGCTCGTAAGGCAAAACCTTTCAAGCTAACTTCTTTGCCGTGATTGGTTACCGCGATATCTGTTAACCAAACACCCGCTGTGATCGCTTGTGCAAACCCTTCCATGTATTTAGAAAATTTTGTATTGCAAGATGATAACAAACTTGAGTTTAATAATGTCATTGATGCGGGTGATTGTGGGTATTTGGCTGCTGTTGTAATCAATTGTTGTTTTGTTGTTTCCAGTTCTGCTTCAAGGTGATTATGGTGAGATAATTGGTAATTTTTTAAAAGTAAGCACCACAGATATACCAGCATCAACGATAACAAGAAAACGCCATAAAAAGTTAATAGCCGCTTAGCATCTAACGGTGATTTAATCGGTAAAGAAATATACTTAGCAAGATTAATTTGTTGATACATATTCTAGCTCATCTCTTAATACACCACCAATAATAGATAAATGCTGAAATTCTAGTGAGCGACTTAACTTATGTTTAGCAGGTAATACTTCATGTAAGTTTAGGTTTAATGCTTGTAAACGTAAGCGTTGTGCTAGATAAGACGCAATATCTAGCACATCAGCGCTTAAGGAAGCGACTAATACTTTTGTAGGTGCTGGGTAACGCCACTGGCTTTGGAAATAATCGAATGAGCGCTGTACTTCAAGTGCTAGTTTATCCAAATAAGTAGCGACGTTTTCTTGGTTTACGGATGCCTGAGTTAACGAATTAAAATTCCAATCTAAATGCCGCGAAAAATAAAATAATTTTTGTCGTGTAATAATTAATTGGCTAGCTTCTTCTTGTAAATATAATAGTGCAGTTGACCCGTCGTCTTTTTCATAAAGTGAATTAATATTGCGAAGTGCTAATTCTTGAATATCAATTGATGATAAGTTTAAACCGCTCTCTGAAATTTGTGAGGCGATAGGTTGAATATAACTTGCTTGCGCAGTCACAATCATAATCATTTTTTTAGGGTTAGAAATTTGTGCGGGCGGAATGGGAAACGAATCTATTAGTGCATCATCAATTGGATAGGGCAATAATTTTCTGATTTGCCAACGAATGGCGGATTGAAATTCTTCTTCTTTTACGGGAAGTTCATCATATATCAGCATCTGATACTGGCTAGGATTCAAAACCCATGAACAATTGACACCATCAAGATTATGTTTTTTGACTATTCCCCATAGCTCCATCATAAAAGTAGATGGACTGCAGACTACATTTTCAATAAAGTCTAATTCAGTCTTTGTTTTGTCTTTTCGTAAGCAAGCTAATGTAAAACCTGTGGTTGTAACACCAATAGAACAGAAAGCATCATCTCGAGCCGGATTGATGAGGCTGATTTTTGCAATTTTTTCAAATTTTTCTTTCAGGTAGTTAATACTATACATGATATGAAATGACGCCTGAGATGAAATTAATTTATTGTCTTATAAATATTAAAAATTTGCTACACTATAATTCGAATCAAATGGAATTGGTGGATGAATCGAATGTCGCAACAGTCTTGCAATGGGTTCACTCTTATTGAGCTCGTAGTGATCATAATGATTATATCTGTGCTAGCTGTATTCGTTACAGCGAATTGGCCGGGGTTAACTCTCAATTTAGGTGCGCAAACAGAGCAGCTCGCTGTTGATCTGCGTTACACGCAAAGTTTATCAATGACTCAACATTTATTCCGGCATTGGCTTAGTGACACTCATTGGCTTAATCAGTAAGCATGGAATTTTGATGGTGGATTTCGCAAATAAAATTCAACAACACGAGGGACTGGATATACAAGCCGCCATTATTAAAGCCGCCACACTGCGCTTGCGCCCTATTTTAATGACCACCGCAGCCATGGTATTGGGCGTTGTTCCGCTAATTTTGGCATCCGGCGCGGGGGCAAAAAGTCGTTTTGATATCGGTTTAGTCATTGCGTCGGGGATGTTAGTGGGAACCTGCTTTACTTTATTTGTTGTACCGACGATGTATACATTTTTCGCTAAAAAACATGATAGAATTGAAATATAATGCCATATCACAAATCAGTATGATTGCACTGGCTTGTCAAAACTACGTGATTCTCCCTTATGCCATTTTATACTACCGCAAAAATCACTCTTGAACCGCTAACATCATTACTCGCCATCTACGAAGGGACGAGGCAATATGATCTAGATAGTCATGTGATGGTACATCGTTTGCGAGTTAAACTCTTCAACTCATTCACTGCTGATATTGATACGGATTTTATTATTCAATTAAAAAATCTCATTACCGAAGAAGAGCAGCTGCACACACAAAACACCGATAATATTTCTGATCACTTATATAACAAACTAATCGTTCTTTTAAAAAAAACCCAACACGAACTAACCCCAAATAGCGCTGTCTATTTGCTCGCAAAGCGTCTATCAACTTTATTACAACTTAATATAGTCCCTGAAATAATAATAGAAAAAACAGAATTTTTAGCCACACTCCAATTACTCTGTGAAAGCCTACTCTCCAGATTGGCATTCGAAAGACATATCCCCATTGTCGGATATCTCAATATCTTATGGCGAATTTATGGAATTATTTGTAATACGCACGATCATAAAAATCGACAAGAAACACAAACTTTTATTATGGAGAACGCCGCCAACTTAATGACAGTCGAAACAGGCCATGCTGAATTATTAACAAAATGTGCGGAATATGCAGCAGCAATGTCATTACCAGAAGTGCCAAGACTCTACTTTGTCAACGATAAAAAAGAATTTGCCTATGCGTTAGTTTGTCCAGCGCCAACAGATAAAGTGGGTGTGATCGTCATAAACAATCAATATTTTAATCTATTCGATGAGGAAGAAAAATATGCTGTATTAGCCCATGAACTAGCCCATCAAAAGGATTATTTATTTTCTTACAATCTATATCTAACCTATCGAATACCATCGATTATTCCAATCGCCGCTACTTTGATTAGTGAGTTGGCCTCTATGATATTATCGGAAGTTGCACCGGATTATAAAGATACGTACCAATCGGCACTATTGCATTTTTTCCTTATTACAATACTTGTTTTACTTCTACAAAAATTCATTACACATAAAAGCGAATACGATGCTGATGACGAAGCGAGAAACTTGGCTGGACCATTAGCACATGCTTCAGCAATCAGAACACTACAAAAAATTAATCACTCACAAAAACTATTTCACCGTCGACCTCTACTCACCACAATTTTAGAAGATATCCATGTAAATGATATCTTCTCTTCTCATCCATCTCATAAAAAACGCCTGTAACTTGTTTTCTCCACTCCACAGATCTACATAGGTTTGAGAGACGACCTTGATTCACTTTGGCTAACCGGTATAGCAGCCCTGTTGTCGTTGAAAAATTGCTGCACTTCTTCAACAAACTGTTTTATTTCTTTTCCGATAGGTAATGCTGTCACCTCATCTAAATGTATATATTCTTCGTGAAATACAGATCTGAATAAAGCTAATCGTTCCGCCGCATCTTCTTTCTCATAAAGACACGCTTGCAAGCGACTAAAAATTTGACTCGAATGCACCAATTTCTTTAGATGTGGGTTATTAGATAAGGCTCTCTCAACTGATTTAGATATTGCTAATGCAGCAACAAATTGATGATTATAAAACGCATCTAGTTTTTCTTTACAAGCTGCACATTTGCTCTCTAATTCTCCCAATAAGTTAATTAACTTGATTTCATCACGTTTATGTATCGATGCGTAAACATCTAGAATTCCTTCGTTTTCAAATAGCAATTCTGGTTGAGCATTATTTTTTTTCTGAAAAAAATAGCTATACCAACCTTCTTTAGGTTTCATAAAAGAAACTGCCGCATACAAAGAATTTAATGAATTAGCCGATTCTCCATCACCAACTTCGATATAGATAGCAATGAGATCTTCCAGTTTTTTATATAGAATTGTTAAGTTCGGCGCATGGTCGCGGTTAAATTTTTTAAGTAATACAATTTGTAATCGTAACCTATCATCCTCTGACATCCCATTACCTGGCCTTGATAATTGTCGGATACGAATTAATTCTTTGCTGAATCTTGTGATGTCTGCTGCTAGCGGATCAGGAAACTGAATCACTTCATTTTCAGAAAACCCTGCATCCACCGCCTTAAAACAGAGCATGGAATACAGTAGCCCCTCTGGTTTAAGGCCTTTTTGGATACGCAAATAACTCCGAAACTTAGGCAGTGGCAATGCGAGAATTATCTCTATGAGTTGCTTCATGTCATTGTTCTATTCTATTCCATATGCAGGCGATTATACTGGTTATACATGGGAAAAAAGAGCAATACAATCAATTTATAACGGAATGAACGTGCGGTATCGGCGTATCACCGCCGCTAAAATAATCGGGGGTCGTGCTATAATAAAACAATCGTACAGATCAGGAATAGCGATTGGAGACATCAACATGCCCGAAATCAGTCTAACGGATCCATACATGAGAGCGCAGGTAGTAGATGCATATATGCGATCGGGTGGCGATCGACTAGTGTGGCGGTTTGGCATAGAACTTGCGGCAGATGTTTATAATAAGAGCCAAGAAGTTATTAAAGAAAAAGAGAAATTAGATTCGGCAAATAAAAAACAGAATGAAAATAAAGAATTTTTTAATCAACTCGCTATTTCAGGTGAACTTAAAATCCTTTTTATAGAAATTATGCTCGATGAAAGGCAACAAGAATTACGCGAAGAAGTTCGGCAAGATGTAGAACGAGCTGAAAAAGCATTTTACCAAGCACAACAAGAACAACAAACACAAATGCAACAAGTGAACGTTCAGCTAGATAAACCCATGGATCTAAATGCTATCGTCATTACTAGCGCCGTTAAAGCAATAGAAAAAAAGATTATGGAGCTAGACTCCAGAATTGAAAATATACATAAAAACTGGGGGAAAACCTGGGAAGAAGGACGCGACAAGTTTGCAGAAAAACTATCAAAAGATTTTGGTCGCGATCTTTTAGGTCCTGATCCCTCCAAAGAAACCAAAAAACATATAGAGAACGCTGAAAAAGCGGTCTCTGATAAAATAAAAAACATGGCTACGGATGAACAATTAACAAAAATAACTTCCGAACAAGGACTTTCACTTTCAACACCTCAAAAAGCAGAACGTCGCACACTGATCATGGATATCATCATGTTTGGCGAAAGAAAAAATCTACTTGATAATCTAAAATCGAAAGATCCAGATAAAATTGGCATAAAGAACATTGCTCGAGATGCCGGAGGTGCTTATCGCAAAGAACTAAATGCTGCCCATGATAGCGGTAACTTACCCGAATTAATGCAGCAGAAGGAAAAATTAGAAAAAGATTCTCGTGACCTTATAGCCACCATTGGCAATCCAACATTAGCATTTGAGCTGGAACAAACTAAAATCAATACCAACATACAGGCCCTGGAAAAAACCCTATTCGATACCACCATAAGAGAAACAAAAATGGAGCTAGGAAAAATTGGAATTAAAGAATCTGACGTTGATAGCATGTTAAAAACTATAGCAGAAAAAAACCCTAAATTTTTACCCGAAATAAAAGAGCGGATAGGAAATATAGAAAGCAAAGACCCCAACGCAGTTGGTGCAGCCTATTCCGGTATATTGCGTGATTTACTAACCGAATTCAAAAAAGACCACACTGATATCGCAGTCATGAAGGCAGCAACAGCAATCACAAATAGCACAATAAAATATATTTCACCCAAATTAGATAAACTACATGAACAACGTGACATTCTTCAAGAAAAACAAGCTCAGCATAAAGCAGCACCGGACACACCTGAACACACGGCTACGGCTCCACGAATGAGTTAGTTGTGACACCGGGAGCCAAGCACTGAGGGATCCCACGAATTTTTTTATAGCAGGTTTTTTTAATTTTTTTGTGATAATCAGCACTAAAAAAATTCGTGGGGATCCGAAGCACCCCCCGCTTCGTCGTCCTGAAAAACCTTACGCTCACTATTTTTTAACGAAGCCAATGCGCTATCACGTAAGGTTTATTCAGGATCCATGAGCAGAGAGCATAACGTTCAAGATAATCTAATCTTAATACTGCGCAGTTAGAAGACAAAATGAAGAGTTAAATCATACCTGCCGCCCATACCTACACCATTCAGATAATCCTATTAAAAATTCTAACGATCCATATCAACATGAAAATAAAATTTTGCATTTATCTCTCCGCTCGTGGATCCTGAATAAACATTCCGCGTCAGCAGTGGGTTTTTTCTAAAAAACGCGAGCGGAATATTTTTCAGGACGACGAAGCTGAGGGATTTGTTATGAGTTGCTTCATGTCATTAACAACATTAAGAAGCAATCACCCCACACGCGATTCGAGACTCTTCATCCCCTTTCTTATTGGCATCAATAATCAGCGTGCGATTCTTAAGTTCCGTCAAATCCAGAATACGCGGCGCTAAAACTGAAAAATTCGCTGTGCCATCGGATGCAACATACAACTTCGGCAAATCACCTAAATGCCCATGCGAATTGTAAGGTCCAAGATGCTTATTGGTATGGAAAGGATCTAAATCGCCGCCAGCAGCCTGACCGTAATGATCACAGGAAGCATTTTCATGGATATCAAAATCATGTAGCCCAGGTGTTAAGCCGTGCAAAGTGGGTTCAAACAATAAGCCATAATCTGTTTGTGTAATATGAACCGAACCAATTAACTTACCCTGTCCTGTAGCCGTAGTCAAATACACAGGAACAAACACATCATTCGCTGCCACCGCAACAGTCGTTACACAAAAAATCAATAAAAAACTTAAAATTCGTAACACAACAAACTCCTTATAAAATTTCTGAAAGTGCAGCATGTCCACAAAAATATTCGGTGGACACGCTGCGCTTTGTCCACCCTACGATGCTACTGTAACGGTCTATATTGTTGATCAGAATCTTGAATCTGCATCTGATCATCTAACCCCTCATCATTTGAGCTACTACAGGGACATTTTAGTGAAGACCACCATAAACTCAAGCGTTGTCCTGCAGTATATTGCGGAGCTTGTAATGTTTTAAAGCTCTCATAATTAATAGTTTTTTCAACATTAGATTTAGGGGTACTGAGCTGTCCTGCAGTAGGTTGCTGAGCATGCAATGTTTTAAGGCCCACATAATCACCCGCATTAGGTTTAGAGGCGCTGGCAATACTTACATTCCAGTTATTCTCTTGGCAAAATCGAACAGCGTCTTGATGACGTGCACCAAACTTTGCTTCTATTAACTTCTTTCGTTCACCCTCTAATTGCTCTTTATGCCTAGCTACTTTCTCATCAATTTTTATATTGGTGCTCACTTGCCCGGCTTGCACATTACCATTTTTAATACTGTGATACTGACTATCTTTTCCATCAATGTATTCCTGCGCCTGATTGATTGCTTGAACCCATAAACTTAAATCATCATCGCCGTGAGTATATCCATATAACTCTTGGCCGTACTGAATTAACTCCATACAAGAAGAACTAAATGGATGCATACCATCCCAATGCTCTCGTTTTTCTTTTAAACGAGCTATTAACCATCGTGAATCCATTTTACTCTCCTCAAGTGAGTATAATGCCTGCTAAAAATAAAATTAATTAACTCTGTTATAACATCTGAGTAACACCAGAAACCGAGAGAATTGATGATAAATGCGCGGGAATATTCGTAAACTGAATAGGCTTATTCTCTTGCTTCGCATACTTTAACCATTCAAGCAACAATGCCACACCAGCACTATCACTACTAGTAACTTTCGCCAAATCAAAATTCAATATGGAATAACCAGACAACCGTGGCAAACTGTCTTTCCACAATTTAGGAACGGTTGTGAAATTGAGTTCGCCACTTACTACAATTAAAATTTGCTGAAAATCAATACCAGCGACATCTGTCATAATTTTCAATTACTCTGAACTAGAATTAGAATTATGTGAATTCAATTTATTGATTAATGCTTGAATATCACCTTGTGACAATTGATCAGCAAACTGTGAACGAAAACTTTCAAGCATGCTCACACCTTCAACGGATAAGTCATACAACTTCCATTCGGAACCCGCATTAATTAGCTTATAGTTGACAGAAATAGATGGACCATCTGGACGTTCAATCGCGCTATTCACTTGCACAGAACTTTTGCCTGCATAACCACCGCGTACAGGATAAAAATGCACGGTCTGATCGTTATAATTGGCTAAAGCAGACGCATAGGTGTGCACCAATAACGTGGTAAACGCGCTTTTAAATTCACTCAATTGTGAAGACGTTGCACTGTTCCATACTTTGGGAGGCAATACACGCTTCGCCATGTAATCAACATCTGCATGCGGCACCACAATGCGATCTGCGAGTGAGTACACTAACGATGGGTTATCTTTCAATGTTGTTTTATTCGCTTTTAATTCAGAAATCAACTGATCCGCAATCGAGTTTAGTTCAGCAACGGGATCAGAAGCAGCAAAGCAAGGCACCGCTGTTAGCAAAGACCATAACAATACAGTAATAAAGCTAAACGCACGTATATTAATTATTTTCATGTAACGTTACCTCCGTTTTGGGTTTTTCCAGTTTTGGGGTACCACTGACTGGTGCTATAGTTGCTTTGGGTTTTTCGGTCTTGTTTTCTGAACTCGCCGTTGTATTCTCTGCTGGCTTCTCAGTACTGCTTGTTGACGCCGTCGCTTTGTCGGAAGAATTACTCAACTTATATATCAATTGGCCAATTAGCTTCTCTAATATCATAGCAGAATGCGTCTCTTGAAACTCACTGCCATTCTTTAAAAAAGTCTGGCTATACATCGGTGTAATCGCCACATAGTTATCGCCTAACAGTCCTGCTGTTAAAATCCCCGCCGACGAATCATCAGGGATTTCATTAAAACGTGAATTAATATGCAGCGTTACAACGGCTTTAAATGTACTGGGATCCAAAACAATAGATGAAACTTCGCCGACTAAAACGCCGCCTACTTTAACAGGCGAGCGCACTTTGAGTTGGCCAATATCATCAAAAGACGCGCTCACATCATAACCTGCTGGTTTAAAGAAGCTGGTTAACCCGCTGACTTTAAATGCTAACAGCAACAACGCCATGATCGCTGCTAATAAAAATAATCCGACAAAACTTTCAATTGTGCGTTGCGATAACATTTACCAGCCTCCAATCATCATCGCGGTTAATACGAAATCCAATCCCAATATAGCTAATGAAGAATATACCACACTCCGCGTTGTCGCTCCGGCAATCCCTGCCGATGTTGGCGTCGCTTCGTAACCTTGAAATACAGCAATCCAAATCACAACCAAACCAAATACAATACTTTTAAGGATGCCGTTAATTACATCGGCATGAAAATCAACAGATGTTTGCATATTGGACCAAAAAGCACCGGCATCCAACCCCAACCATTTCACCCCCACCAAATAAGCACCGTAGATAGCTACTGTGTTAAATATCATGGTTAATAACGGCATGGAAAAAAAACCGCCCCACAAGCGCGGTGAAATAACCCGCTGCAAAGGATCCACTGCCATCATTTCCATACTCGATAATTGCTCTGTGGCTTTCATCAAACCAATTTCAGCGGTCACTGCTGAACCTGCACGACCCGCAAACAATAAAGCCGTTACAACAGGCCCCAATTCGCGTGTAACACTGAGCGCGACTAAAGGCCCTAATTGCTGTGCCGCACCAAATTTAGCGAGTGTATGATAACCTTGCAAAGCGACTACCATACCAATAAATAATCCTGACACCACAATAATTAATAACGATAACACACCTTCCGCATAGACTTGTTGCAGAGTCAGTGGTAAACCTTTTTTAACATTTGGCACACGAAAAATAACACGAAACAGCAGTAAACCTGCCTTACCTAATTGTTCTAATGTATCGATTCCCCAGCGTCCAAGCGCTGTGATATGCGTCATCATGTTACGATGCCCTCTAACAAATCCTGATTGAATGCCTTAGCAGGATAATGAAATGGTACTGGTCCATCTGGCAGTCCATCCAGAAATTGTCGTAATTGCGCCGCTTTATTTTGATCAATTGCATCGGGTGTGCCATGGCCAATCACTTTACCGTTAGCAATCACATAAACATAATCAGCAATACTTAAGGTTTCTGTGACGTCATGAGAAACAATCACGCTCGTTAATCCCAATGCATCATTGAGGGTTCTGATTAGCTTTACCAATACGCCCATTGAGATAGGATCCTGGCCTGATAGCGGCTCATCATACATAATCAACTGCGGATCTAACGCGATCGCACGCGCCAAGGCCACTCGCCGTGACATCCCACCAGACAGTTCGCTCGGCATTAAGTCACGCGCACCGCGTAAACCAACCATTTCCAATTTGATTAAGACCAAGCTACGAATCATGTCATCGGATAATTTGGTATGCTCGCGCAAAGGAAAAGCAATATTTTCAAATACATTTAGATGGGTGAATAAGCCGCCACTCTGGAATAACATGCCCATTTTCTTACGCAGCTTGAATAACAATTTACGGGATAATGTGTGTACATTTTGACCTGAAACAGTGATTTTACCCTGATCTGGTCGCAGTTGACCACCAATAAGACGCAATAATGTCGTTTTACCCGTACCACTTGGCCCCATAATAGCCGTCACCTTCCCTGCGGGGATAACAATATCCACACCATCAAAAATGGCGCGGCCATTGCGCTGGAAGTGTACATTGCTTATTTCCACTAAATTAGTCATGTATTGATAATTTTTATTTTAAGAGTGATGGGCCACATTATGTGGTGCCAAAGGAATAATAAACCAAGCAACGCCGTAGAGTGTTATCAGCAATAATGATGGCAATAAAATACCACCTACTATCATGAATATAAAGGAAAAAATGACAAAAAAGAGCCGCGCCCAAGTAGCATCTATATGAAAAAATTCGGCTATCCCCGCAAGGACGCCCGCAATACGCCGGTCCTCACGAGAGCGATATAAGCGCCTTGGCTCTTGAGTAGTTCTCATCTGGATCCTTTCTGTTGATTTTCTATCAAAAATACGTCTTCTATCATAATATATTCAGCCCAATGAGAACAATGATAAAAAATTTTTCCTTATATGGGTAAAGCCAGGTAAAATACCCTGTTATCGAATTCTCTAATAAGGTATGGAAATGCAAGATCAAGATATTGAAAAAATTTGCGAGCTCGGTCGTGCTGTTATTGAAACAGAAGCGAATACCATTCAAGCGCTAGCAAAGCGCATTGACCATCAGTTTGCGCGCGCATGCCATTATCTATTGGACTGCAAAGGACGCATTATTGTCATGGGTATGGGAAAATCCGGCCACATCGGCAAAAAAATTGCTGCGACATTTGCCAGCACTGGCAGCCCTGCTTTTTTCGTTCACCCTGGCGAAGCTAAACACGGTGACTTTGGGATGATTACACGCACCGATGTGGTATTAGCACTGTCTAATTCCGGGGAAACAGAAGAATTGTTATCTATCCTCCCTTTTATTAAACGCTTGGATATACCACTTATTTCAGTGACGGGTCGGCCACAATCAACCCTAGCTCAATCAGCCAATATAAATCTCGATATCAGCGTTGAGAAAGAAGCGTGTCCGCTAGGCTTAGCGCCCACTGCCAGTACCACCGCCACACTCGTCATGGGCGATGCGCTAGCCATTTCATTATTGCAAAAACGCGGCTTTACCGCAGAAGATTTCGCCCTGTCTCATCCAGGCGGTACGATTGGTCGACGCTTATTATTAAAAGTCGATGAAATTATGATAACCGGTGATGCTATCCCAAAAGTCGATTTCAATGGTTTCTTAAAAAATGCGCTAATGGAAATCACGCAAAAAAAATTAGGCATGACCACCATTATTAATGAAAAAGGGGAATTAGCCGGTATTTTTACTGATGGTGATGTACGTCGTGCATTTGATAATAATGCCGATGTTCATAAAACAGTAATCAATCATATTATGACTAAAAACCCAAAAGTCATTCGCCCGGGTATTCTCGCAGCAGAAGCGCTACACATCATGGAAACGCATAAAATTACGGCTCTCATTGTAACGAATGAACAAAACAACCCTATTGGCATCGTTCATTTACATGACATCCTACGCGCTGGAGTCATGTAGTGGAAAAAATTCTCGAAAAAGCCAAACAAGTCCGATTAGTCATTTTTGATGTCGATGGTGTTCTGACGAATGGCACCTTGATTTATGGACCCAATGGCACCGAATCGAAAATGTTTCATGCTCATGATGGCATGGGCATGCGCCTCTTATTAAAAAGTGGCATTGATATTGCCATCATTACCGCGCGCAGTTCCGATGTTGTCACCAAGCGCATGCAAGATTTAGAAGTCAAATATGTTTATCAAGGTTGCAGAGATAAAATCATTGCTTATGATGAATTAAAACAAAAACTCAAGATCAACGATCATGAAATTGCCTACGTTGGCGATGATTTACCTGACCTGCCTGTCTTGCGTCGCGTCGGCTTAGGAATTACCGTGCCGAATGCACCGCAAATTATGCAACAATACGCCATGTGGACGACCGAAAAAAAAGGCGGCAAAGGTGCCGCTCGTGAAGTGTGTGACCTGATTATGCAAGCACGTGGCAGTTACGAAAAAACGATTAACACCTATTTAGAAAGGTAATCTTGCTTTGCTAACACTAAAGAATACCACAATTAGCCTATTAACTCTCTGTGCGCTTGGACTAAGCGTTTGGTCTATCATGCTGGCCAACCCACCTCACACGAATATCTCACAAGATGACCCCAAAAAACCGGATTCATTTATGCAAGATGTCGTGGCAACATTTTATAATAAAGATGGCACACCATCGCTCAAACTCGTCACCCCAAAAATGATTCACTATCCTGAAAACAATATGATGCACATTGTGACACCACGCGTCACTGTTTTCCGAAATTCACCACAACCTTGGTATATCGATTCGGATTATGCTAATGCTAAAAATGGCATCGATGAAATTCTTTTTTGGAGTAACGTTCATATTCATCATCCATCTGACATCGAAAACCCAGCGACATCATTACACACAGCATCATTAACTATTTTTCCTACTCAAAAAATTGCGTCTACCAATGACCCCGTCACGTTTATCCAACCAGATACAACGGTACACGCCATTGGTATGCAAGCGAATTTTGATTTAGGCACAATAAAATTACTTTCACAGGCAAAAGGTGAGTATGCGCCTAAATCCTAGTTCTGTTTTAGCAATGATTGGATTGTGGTTATGGCTACCCGTATACACATACGCCCTTCCCAGTGACAGCGAAAAAAACATGCATATCACCGCTGACTCAACGCTGTTAAATTATAAAACGGGTTTTAACCTTTATGAAGGCAATGTTAAAATTACTCAAGGTGAAACGCGCTTAACAGCTGAGCGCTTGACGACACAACGCAACAATAATCATAAAATGGAAGAAGCGATTGCCTATGGCACCAAAACACTTGCACACTATTGGACAATCCCACGAAAAGGCGATCAAGTTCTGCATGCCAAAGCCAATATTATAAAATTTTATCCATTAAAATCCCTGGTCGTCTTAAATGGCAATGTGTTAGTCACGCAAGGTAATAATAGTTTTCAAGGACCGGAAATTATTTACAATATTAAAGACCAAACCGTTGTATCACCGCCAACAAAAAAAGGCCGTGCTACTATTATTGTTGAACAAACAAAGCTTGAATCATGAATACTTTATACGCGAACAAGTTAAGCAAACAATACAAGTCACGCCAAGTTGTGAAAAACGTTTCATTACATGTAAAACGTGGTGAAATTGTCGGACTACTCGGCCCCAATGGTGCTGGCAAAACAACGTCATTTTATATGATCGTGGGTTTGATCGGCTGTGATGGCGGTAGTATTTGCATTGATGATACTGACATCACAACGTTGCCAGTGCATGCACGTGCACACCTAGGAATTAGTTATCTACCGCAGGAAGCCTCTATTTTTCGCAAACTCACCGTCGCGGAAAATATCATGGCCATCCTCGAAATGCGCAAAGAACTCACGAAAGAACAGCGCAATGCTGCATTAGAACAATTACTGACAGAATTCAATATTACGCATATCCGCCACAATCTCGGCATGAGCTTATCCGGTGGTGAACGACGTCGCGTTGAAATTGCAAGAGCGCTTGCCATTGAACCCAAATTTATTTTGCTGGATGAACCATTTGCGGGTATTGATCCTATCTCGGTACTCGATGTAAAACAAATTATTACGCACTTACGATCACGCGGTATTGGCATTTTAATTACGGATCATAATGTTCGAGAAACACTGGATATTTGTGAGCGTGCTTATATCGTGAATCAAGGCGAAATCATGTGCGAAGGCACACCAAAAACAATTCTTAACAATAAACAAGTGCGAACTGTTTATTTGGGCGAGAACTTTAATTTATAAAAAAAGAGAATGGAGAAAATTATGCAAATACATTTTACTGGCCGCAATATCGAAGTAACACCCGCATTAAAAACATTTACCGAAGAAAAAATGACACGCCTATCGCATCGCAACACCCTCTCTAAAATCAATGTGGTATTCCATGTTGAGAATGTCACTCACATCGCTGAAGCAACCATACATCTTAATGGCTCCGATATTCATGCAAGTGCAAAAGCAGATGACATGTATGCAGCGATTGATATGCTTGTCGATAAACTGGCAGGGCAAATCACCAAACACAAAGAAAAACATTCTGATCATCGCGAATAGATATCTTTATGTTAAACCAACAAGTCACGATTATAAACAAGCTTGGCCTGCACACCCGCGCAGCCGCCAAGCTGGTTGCTACAGCCGCTCGCTTTGAAAGCAAAATTGAATTAACTCGTAATAATCATACCATCGATGCAAAAAGCATTATGGGTGTTATTACACTTGGCGCAACTAGAGGCGCCGTGTTAGACCTCGCAGTCTCCGGTGGCGATGAACATGCGGCACGTGATGCGATTGTGGAATTAGTGAGTAATCGATTTGGCGAAGCGGAATAAACATTATGTTACATAGAATCGCAGGGTGGACAAAGCGCAGTGTGTCTACCCTACATTCCTAATCAACGAGAGAACTTGGTCACTCTCTGTATAAGGCCTGGTGGTGGAGGTGGAGGATTGTCAGCTGGCGGCGGTTGAAACACCCAAGCTTGTGCTTTTTTAAAGGCATCTTTCAGTAGAGGCGTAACCTGCCCTTTTGCAAATAAGGTCAATCGTGTAGGATGTGCGTTAATATAGTCAGCAGCCTCTTTCTCCCCCGTAAAGCTCAGTACTTTCGCCATGATTAGCTCCAAGTATAAGCACACTAAAGCGCATTCTGCCGACACCCACGGACCAGCCACCACAAGTAAAACAACTGCTGTTCCGCCCAACACCTCTTGGTAATCTTCCGCTTGCTTTTTTCGGTCTAATACCTTTTGACTAGGTATTGCTTGCGCTGCTGGTGCTGTTTGTGCTGTTGATAGCCATGACGGCCATTGGGAAAACATACTCTTTCCTCACTCTACATAAAAAATCAATCCTAAATTTGAATCTCCAAAATAACAAGGGAATTTTACTAAGAGAATTATTTATTTACTAGAAGGTCGTTGTTTATCAGCGGCGCTCGCCATAGAAGCATCATCTGCCATTCAGCAACAAAGTCATGATATATTTTACTAAATAATATATAAAAGATGTTGTCCGATTTTAATCTGATTTGTTTGTGTTTCAGCATCTGCAATAAAAATTCTGGCTCATGCTTAACAGAAGTACTTCCGTCTCTTAATATAAAACCTATCAGCAGCGCAGGAGATTCCTTTTGATTCCGGGTACTGTATTGGGCATGGCTGGGTAGATAGTGCGTTGATGCGCATACTCATGACAGACGTGTAGCGACTGATGAAGAAAATCTAACACACCTGAAATAAAATTATATGCATTGAATGATTGCACTGCTGCTGGCATATCCTGCCTGATACGCGCAACAAGGCCTTCAATCGCATCAATATTTCTAACCGGATATGAGTAACTTCTTGCCTGGGACATAGGTGGCCTATACCTCCATACGAGTTACCTTACCTTCTGCTGTTATGAATTAATTATATGCAGCATGGTGGGTTTTTGCCAGAAGATCAACTCTAACTGGCAGTGAAACAGTAAGAAACGCTGTATATTCATACAGCTGGAAGACTTAATTCACATTACCCAAAACACCGTATTGCCTAGCCCTCCCCCAATATACCAACCAAATATGGTACAATAATCAGATAGATAATACACAAAAGGACCGCGCTATGATTTTTAATAAAATCATTACATTATGTTTTATGGTCTTATACTCCTCTACTGCCTTAGCTGGCACAACAACCGGCTATACAATTCAAAATGCGACGATACAAAATGCAACCATACAAAACGGTGTTATTCAAAGTGGTACGATACAAAGCGGCACAATTACCAACACGACACAAAATGTCATCTTACAAAATAACACTGTTGTAACCCCCTATCGCCAAGCGTATTCAAATTATAATTATAGCCGCTATCAAAACTATGGATACACTCAATATAACTACCAGGGAAGATCTTATAACCGCTACAGTAACTATAGTCGATGCGGCAGCTATTCAGGCTATTGGCGATATGGGAATGGTTACAGGTCTCGTCACTAAGAGCTATTGGCAATAATCACCACTTTCAATTAGTAGGAGCAATCCTGCCATGACTAACTCTTCACAGCTTCTATTGAAAAGTGGCAATCAATTTGGTGACGCAGAACAGAACGATAACGATTTTAATAATATCAAAAAAATACGGCCCAAGCTGTTGCTTGCAACATTATGATAAACTTAGCCACTTTTTTGGAATAACATAACCATATCCGGTCGAATAGCATCCCGAAAACTATCATCCATATTTCTCAAATCGACAATATCAACTTTATAGGGTAAGTCCGACTCTGAAAAATCATATTGCAATAACGTCATTACTGACAAAGGTAGAACATGTTGACAATCTACTGCAAGATCAAGATCTGAATATTTTTTTTTTGCTTTTATCACGCGCGAACCAAACAACCAGACAGTTGAGCCTATCGGTAGGTGATTAGCTAAAATATTTTTAACAATTTCCAGATGCAGAGGCTTGATATCCATTTATTGAGAATCCTGCGCAATGCGCTTTTTAAATTCTACTAATAAATTTTTTGCCTCAACTAAAAATTGTGGAATAATCGTGTAAACCTCTGCTGCTTTTTTCTCATTATATGTATGACTTGTTGCATTGCGAGCATGGCGATAATCCTTCCATACAGCCCAATCATTCGCTAGTAAACCGCGCTCACTACCTGTACGAATTAAATCGGGAAAAGACATTTGATCCACCTCTTCAGCACTTGGCTCAGAGATTTCGAGAAAACGTTTTATCATTTTATGTGTTAATTCATAAGTGTATTCAAATCGTTGTATCGCTGCATCACGAATAAACTTATTATTTGGCTGCTTAGCATACTCTGTCACTGCCTCATCGAGTGATGCCACGGCTTTTTCCAGCGATGTTAAATTTAATTTTTGCAAATCCATAATAATTATCCGAAATAATTTGCGCGTGACGCCAACCGTTAATCCCCACCAATCATCATCTCTTCCAACAAAATAGAACCCGTCTGAATATTACCACGCTTATCAATATCGTTACCCACCTCAACCAAATTGCCGTACATATCCTGCAACTTACCAGCAATCGTAATTTCTTCGACGGGATATTGGATTTCACCATTCTCCACCCAAAAACCGCTCGCACCACGGGAGTAATCCCCCGTTACTAAATTCACACCATTACCCATGAACTCTGTGACCAATAAGCCTTTATGCATTTTTTTCATTAAGCCCGCCAAATCATGTTTACCTGGCGAAATAAATAAATTATGTACGCCACCGGCGTTACCCGTTGTTTGCATACCCAGTTTTCTCGCGGAATACACACCCAGAGAATAATTTTCGAGTACACCATCTTTAACAAATACATTAGGACAGGTTTTCACACCATCATCATCAAATGGCGACGACCCTAAGCTCTTGGGTAACAATGGTCGCTCATCAATAGTAATATGTTTAGGAAAAATAGTTTTACCCAGATGATCCAACAGAAAAGATGATTTGCGATACAAACTTCCACCCTGGATAGCAGAAACAAAATGTCCTAATAAACCTCTTGCTTCTTCAGCAAAAACAATCACCGGTGTTGTACAAGTAGCAAGCCGACGCCCACCCAAACGACGCACCGTACGCTCAGCGGCTGTATTGGCAACAGACTGAATCGCATCAAGCCCGCTTGGATCGCAAGAAACCGTATAGCTGTAATCACGCTGCATTTCATCGTTTTGTTTTGCAATCAACACACAACTCAGCTCATGACGTGTAACAGGTATCACACCAATGAAACCGAGACTATTACCATAACCATGCAAGACTTCAACGGTTGAAACGCTCACCCCTTCCGAATTCGTAATGCGCTTGTCTTTTGCCAATGCCAATGCTTCACATTCCAATCCCAATTCAATTGCTTTTGGAACAGTGATATCCCACGGATAATACAAATCAGATGGCGGATAATTAAATGCAAGCAACTCTTTATCGGCTAAACCAGAGAACTCATCTTCATCCGTGAATCGTGCAATGTTACACGCAGCTTCAACAGCAGAACGAATCGCCTCGGGTCGAATATCAGACAAACTCGCTGAACCACAGCGCTTGCCAAAATAAACCGACACTTCGATCACTTTATCTTGGTTATATTCGATACTTTCAACATCACCCATGCGTACCATGACGGCAAAACCTTTATTCACAGCCACATCCACTTCCGCACTGGTAGCACCTTGACGCTTAGCCTCTTGCAACACATCAGCCACTAAGTGCTGAATTTTTTCTGGAGTAAAAAAACCATCCATTTTTGCCATTTCAACCATAAAGTTATCTCTCAGAAATTTCGGTGCATAGCAGTTGTATAGAATCATTGCAAAAGTACAAATTTGAGCCTATTAGACTGGATTATTAAAACAATTTTATAGTATTTATGCTAAATAAAGCTAATGAAACTTGCATGAAACGTCGAGATGGTTAAGAATAGCTAGGTTTTTAAAAACTTTAATGAACACGGAGATATCTCATGAAACAATTAGTAACATTATTGGCCGCTGCGACATTGGCAGTTTCCCCATTGGCGTTCGCTGAAGATCAAGCTGCTTCAACTGATGCTGTACAAGCTGCTCCTGCTGCTGGCGCTGAACACATGACAGTTGCTGATAACTCAGCTCCTGCTGCTGCCGCTGATCAAAGCGCTACAACAGATGCTAAGCCAGCTAAAAAGAAGCACCACAAGCATCACGCTAAAAAGAAACATCATCACGCTAAAAAAGCAGAAAAAACAGCTGATGCAGCGCCAACAACAACTGACACCACAGCGCCAACAACACCTGCTGCTGGTACAGACGCACAAGCTGCTACCCCAGCTCAGTAAGTCGAGATAAAGTATGCAGGAGCCAGAAGATTTACCCGAACGTGACAGTAAATCGGAACGCAAAAGGCAAATGCTGGCCCTGCAGAAAATCGGCGAAGTTTTAGTGAATCTTCCTGCACCACAACTCGCACAAATTCCCTTAGAATCGCAATTATTAGATGCTATCCAAGAAGCACGCGGCTTAAAAAGTGATGAATCTAGACGTCGCCAGCTTCAGTATATTGGCAAACTGATGCGCCATGTGGATGCTCAGTCAATTACCGAAGCACTCGATAAAGTCCAACTGAAAGGCCAATACACGAAAGCAAAATTTCATCAGGTTGAACGCTGGCGGGATCAGTTGATTGCTCAGGGTGATAACTCCCTACAAGAATTTTTAGCGAAACATCCCGAAGCAGACAGTCAACAATTGCGACAACTGGTTCGCAATGCGCAAAAAGATGCTAAAACCGGCAAAAATACCGGCGCTGATACAGCCTTATTTCGTTATTTACGTACTGTTATCGAATAAAAAATGTAGCGGGTGAACAAAGCGCAGCGTGTCCACCCTGCTGATTTATCCTCTCGCTGTTCCACCTACTGTTAAAGCATCCACACGCAACGTCGGTTGACCAACACCAACCGGTACGCTTTGACCGTCCTTACCACAAATACCAATACCCGAATCCAATTTTAAATTATTTCCAACCATAGAAACTTTCGTTAACACATCGGGGCCATTCCCAATTAATGTGGCGCCTTTGACGGGTCGAGTAATTTTACCGTTTTCAATTAAATAAGCTTCACTGGCTGAAAACACAAATTTCCCCGACGTAATATCCACTTGTCCGCCACCAAAATTCGCCGCGTAAATACCTTTCTTTACTGAGGCAATAATTTCTTCGTGAGTCGATTCACCCGGCAACATGTAAGTATTTGTCATACGCGGCATAGGCACATGCGCATAGGATTCACGACGGCCATTGCCTGTCGATTCCGAACCCATTAAACGAGCATTTTTTTTATCTTGCATATAATTACGCAAAATACCTTTTTCGATTAAAACAGTGCATTGTGTTGGCGTACCTTCATCATCCACATTCAATGAGCCGCGACGATTAGGCAAAGTGCCATCATCCACAATGGTACAAAGAGGACTGGTAACTTGCTGCCCCATTTTGCCGGAATAAAGTGACGTCCCCTTACGATTAAAATCACCTTCCAAACCATGGCCAACCGCTTCATGCAATAAAACACCCGGCCAGCCTGGTCCTAATACAACAGGCATCGTACCTGCAGGCGCCTCTACAGCATCCAAATTGACTAATGCCTGACGAACAGCTTCTTTGGCATACACGAATGCTTGATCATTATCGAGCATTTGGCGGTAATCAATTCGCCCACCGCCACCCGAATAACCATGCTCACGACGACCATTTTGCTCAACCACCACACTCACATTAATACGTACCAATGGCCGTACGTCGGCAGCCAAATGTCCATCGCTCGCCATTACTAAAATAGTTTCATATTCTGCAGCCAAACTCACATTCACTTGAATCACACGCGGATCTTGTTTCCGCGTAAACGCGTCTACCCGCTGTAAAAGAGCTACTTTTTCATTTTCACTTAATGATAATAATGGATTAATGGGTAGATATAATTCATGGCCTGTTGTCCAAGCTAGCGCCTTAACTGACTTATCGCCACCCTGCCTGCTAATGCTGCGGGCGGCTTGCGCTGCATTTTCGAGTGCGGGCATCAGAATATCATCTGAGTAAGCAAAACCCGTTTTTTCACCACTCATAGCACGCACACCGACCCCACGATCGATATTATAGCTGCCGCCTTTGATAATACCGTCTTCTAAAACCCATGATTCTGAATAAGTGGATTGAAAATACAAGTCCGCATTATCAATGCTATTACCCAGCACACCGCTCAAGACTTTTTGTAATTGTTGCTCTGTTAAACCGGCTGGCACCAATAAATCTTGTCGTGCAATTTCAAAAAAATTATTCATATAACATCCTTCAAAATTTATTTCTTGGCAGTTACGCTATTTCTGAATACAAAACCAACACTATTAACTGATGTCTCTTGCCAAGCTATGCCAATGCGATAGAATAACTCAATAGAACCAATCGTTATTTAACGCAAAGGACACTGCGATGAGAGCATTATACCTGCTTGGCGTAATTTATATAGCTTTGTCTATATCCAGCTGCACAGCAACAGTGTACAAACCAACCCCTAGCGTACCAGCAACGAACACGAATGTTTCCAAAGTAAACACCACCAAAGACCCTCTTACTGTCAGCCTTCTAACCAACGAAAAACCCGTTCGTCCTTACAAAGTAGTCGCACAAGCGACCATATCAAAATACAATCGGGTTGGAATTAAAAGACAAGAAGCAACCATTCATGACATCCTGCGCCAGCTAGCTGCATCCGTAAATGGCGATGCTGTAATCGACATGAAAAATAATGGCAAAGAAATTTCTGCGACCGTAATTGCTTATAAACAAATTTTAGCTTGATAATCTGAGCCGCGACCGTTAGGAAGCGTCACAGTCATATCTCGTGAAACTGACTAGCTGCAAAGACAGACGGCGAGAAATCTTAACGTTTTTCGATATCCTCTAACGCACCCTTCACAAAAGACGTAGAAATAAAATCCTTCTCATACGGCACCGGCCTTACCGGCAACTCGCTGCGCAAATACACTTCTTGATGCGGATAAGGTGGTTGAATACCATTTTTCTCAAACGCTTCCCAAATAGCTAACAAAACTTCAGAACGCAAACCTAAACGAGATTTCACTTGTCGTAAATTAATGAAATAACGCACTTCAAATTCAATCAATCCTTCACTTAATTCTTTTAAAAATACTTCTGAAATAGGGTGACTCAACACATCTTTGTGATTGGCTAATACCTCATGCACCAATGCTTGCACAGCTTTCGGGTCATCATGCCGATTAATTTTTATTGTCAAGACACTACGAACAATATTGTCTTTACCCGTCCAATTCGTAAATGACTTACTAAAAATTTCTGCATTCGGTACCATCATATCCATATGATCCCACGTTCGCACTGTCACAGCACGTCCGCCAATATGCGTCACAATACCTTCTTGATCATTAATACTAACCGTATCACCAACACGTAATGGTCGTTCAATCAGTAATAAAAATCCGCAAGCAAAATTATTAAACAAATCACGCAATCCCAAACCCACACCAAATGCAAATGCACCCGCCACCACTGCCAGCGCTTTAAAATCAATCCCCAACACTTCTAAGCAAATAAAGATACCTATCGTCACTGTTGCATACTGAGCAAATACAGCCAAGCTATTACGCAAACCCATGTCATCAGTGCGTGTCGATAATAACCGATAAACAAATTCACGCGACCAACGCGCCGACCAGAATAATACCGACACGACAATACTGACTTCAATAATACTCTGCAACGTGATGGTCGTATTCAATAAATACAAAAATGGATAGTGCAGCAACTTAATTAACTGCACCACGACAGGTGATTGTTGATTCCAACCATACAATGCAAACAACGCTGCCCAAGCACTTAAAAATAAGCCTAGACGTACCAACTTATCTAATGGCTTTAAAAATGCTTCTGTCCACAACCAACCATTGATGACGTGACGAATTAGTAAATTTGATAGCGACTCAATACCGTCAATCAACAATCCTCTTATCACCAAATAACCCACCAACACACAGACAAAAACACTTTCATACCACGAGACGGTTAATACTAAATTAACAAAACCGAATAACCCAATCACTGTATTGACTAACAATATCAAGGGAATAAGCAACCCTAGCAATTTCACGATACGCTTGAAATAAAGTCGACGCTCATCAATATGGGGCAATATTAATCCGGGAACGACTTCCCATGATTTTAATAAGAAAACCGACACGACCAACAAGAACAACAAAAATAGCCGATCAAACAAATCTTTCAATTCGTATATCACGGGCAACTGATGCATGAATACCGTTAATGCAGTGATCACGCCGCCAATCAAGAAACTCCATCGCAATCGATGATACAAAATGACATCATGACCGCCATAATCATGTGTTGTTTCAACCAAGCATACGCGCGCCATGGTGCTAACAACTTTAAAAAACAACCAAACCAAGACAATATTTAACACAAGCCCAAAGCTTTGCTGTGGAATGTCACTGCCAACAAATATCGCGAACAAATTGGCAACGACAAAAATACCCGTTAAGTTACGACGCAATAATTGAATACTTAATCGCGTCAAATTAATATGCCCCAACTCCAGCTCTGCCATACCAGACACCACTTTTGCTAATAATTTATTAGCAAATACAAACATAGCAATAATGCTGCATTCCAATAAAACAATCGCCACAATAGATGAATAAGAAATATCATCCCATGCATTACTCACAGAATACACCAAGCTTTTTCCAACCTGATACGTCAGAGTCGGCACCAGCGAGATTTCTGCGCCTAAATCCACCCACGCTTTTTTGCTAAAACCCGGCAAACCTTGTCGTGATGCTAATTCATACTGCAATGCTTGATCCAGCGTGAAACGGAAAGCTAATAATTTCTGTTCCAGATCCGTCATATTTACCGTCAAGGCACGATAATTATTACTAATTTGCGAGAGCTGCACTAAATCCGCTTGATCGTCATTGTCACTGCCTTTATTGATAGAAAGAAATGTCTTACGTTTCTCTAAAATTGTTACACGTGCTTTAATCAAATCATTTACACGCGCAAGCTGCTTCGCCAACACTTGGCCTTGATCATTAGACTTGTTTAGCAATGTGATTGACGTACTATGTGAAATAGCAAGGCGCAATTGTTGCAGTTGATCCTGATATCGCACCAGCAACATTTTTAAGTAAGCCAGGTTAAGATTTTCATTCGCATAAAAAATTTCACGTTGCATGTCAGCATACGCTTTCTTTTCGCTTGGCGTCATTGTTTTCATCTTTCCAAGCTGCGCATACATCGCATTTAACCGCTGCAACCACATGCTTTGTTGTTGCTGGAAAACAGACTCTGATTGCGCCTGTCGCTCCTTTAACTGCATAATTGTTCTTGATTTTAACAAGTCATTGATGCGCGCGTATTGTGCTTTTTGTAATTGAAAAATAGTATCCGCAATTTTTTGTAATTTTGTTAGGTAACGTGCTCGAGTTTTTTCTAAATCCAGCAAGTTCTTTTCAAAATCAAACTCTGTTTGCAACCCAGATACATTCACCGTTTCCGTGCGCGCTACTTTCACGCCAAAGATGCTAAATACATTCAGCTGGTTTTCAAGCTCTTGCATTTCTTTTTCAAGACGACTCATCGTTTGCTGCGATTCCGATAACTCAATTGCAATACTGTCAGCGTTGGATTTTGCGACAGCTGTATCCAGCGCCGCCTGGCTACGCACTTCTTTGCTGGTATGATTAAACGAAAACTCCGTCAGCTGTGCCTCATCTTGGCGCTGCAATGCTGCCAATTGGCTTTGTGCTTGCAATAAACGATCTTTCAGTAACTCGGTCTGTTGCGAAATTAATTTTGTTCTGTCAGCATAATCAGCAACAGCAGCTGTCTCTGCCCACAGTGGCGTACTAATTAGTAAAAAACCAATTAGGCATAAAATAAATTTAACGTTTAAAAAACGTTTAGCACTCAGCCGTTTTTGCATCGAAGCTCACCTTTTTCGTTCGTAACAATCCAAGCAGAAATAAACCTGGAAATGACATAGCAAATGACCACACATAAAAACTTATCCAGCCCAAATGTAACACCATAATAGCGGCGATTGGCCCAAGACACACGCGCCCAACCGCAGCAAGTGCTGATAAACACGCATATTGCGTTGCTGTATAACGTAAGTGACATAAGCTCATCAAGAATGCCATAAACGCTACTGTGCTCATCCCACTACAAAGATTTTCGATAAACACAGAAGCAACCATGAGACTAAAGCTTTTACCCACCATCGCTAATACAACAAATGTCAGTGTCGAAAACATTTGTGCAATACCAAAAATCAGTAGCGACTGGAACATACCCATTCTAGCTAATGCAATGCCACCAATAAATGCGCCAACAATGGTACCAACCAAACTAGTGGTTTTATAAACCAACCCAACCTCTGTCAGCGTAAATCCCAAACCATGCAACAAAAAATTGGTTATGAGCGATAATGCTAACGCATCACCTAATTTATAAAAAACAACAAACAATAATAATAAAATGATCGACTCACGTCGTAATAAATCTTGAAACGCATGGCGGATCGTCAACCAAATATCCGTCGGCGGTGATAGTTCTTGTGGATTAGGTGCAAAACACACACCAATGGCTGACACAGCAATCAAACCTGCCATGACTTGATAAGTGAATCGCCAACCCACATGATCCGCTAACACTAATGCAAACGCACCCGATATCAATATCGCCATGCGATAAGCAAAAATATAATAGGCAGCACCCACACCGCGTTCTTCTGGCAACAAAATATCGGCACGATACGCATCAACAGACACATCTTGTGACGCGGAAAAGAATGCAACCATCAGCGCAATAAAACCAATCAAGCGTGGTTCAACACGCGGATCCAAACCTGCCAATACGAGTAATGAAACAACCAAACCTACTTGGGTTATTAAAATCCAACCGCGACGACGCCCCCCTTTGAGCGGCGCAAACCGATCCATCCACGGTGCCCACAAAAATTTTAATAAATAGGGAATGCCAACTAAAGATAAAGTACCAATTGTTAAAATCCCTACTCCCGCTTGGGTATACCATGCCTGCAAGGTTGACAGGGTCAACATTAATGGCAGCCCTGATGAAAACCCCATGCAAAAAATGGCAAATAAACGACGATTCGCCAACATTGACTGTAAATTGCATCCTAACATGCGAAGCCTTTTTAGAGTTATTTTTAACCAGATAAAATAGTTCAATATTTTATCATTTCAATACCTTCTTGTCACCCTCCCCCGCCCTCTACGCTAAAAAATTGCTGATAATGAAAGTATTGCGTATAATTCGATCTTCGCTAAGATGGCAATATTTAGAATTATATAAATAAAACGGGGTGTTAGTTAGTATGATGCAAAGTATCCCATTCTTTACATTCAATAATTGCTGATCTTATTGTGAAATCACTATAAAATGCCCCCACTTTCCACAACATGAGCATCTGCCATATGACCGTCAGCGTTTTTGATTTATTTGCAATTGGTATTGGACCTTCCAGTTCTCATACCGTCGGCCCGATGAAAGCAGCTAGAGTTTTTGTCACAACACTGGATGCAACACAACAACTCTCTCTTGTTAAAAAAATCAAAGTCGAATTATTCGGCTCACTGGCTTTTACTGGCAAAGGTCATGGTTCGGATTTCGCGATTTTACTGGGTCTTGAAGGACAAGCACCGGATACTGTTAATCCCGATATCATTAAACCGCGCTCACAAGAAATCATCCAGCAAGCACAAATCAATTTAAATGGCAAATATCCAACAGCATTTCACTACACAACCGATTTTATTTTTAATTTTAAAGACACGCTGCCATTTCACACCAATGCGATGCGCTTTACTGCGTATGATGATAAAAATCATGAAATAAGCGCACAAATTTTTTATTCTATTGGCGGCGGCTTTATTGTCGATGAAGAACAAGCAAGACAAACAAAAACACCGTATGATCATCCTGTTCCGTATCCCTTTGCAACAACGAAAGAATTGCTCGCACATTGCGAAAATAACCAATTAGTCATTAAAGATATTGTACTGGCTAACGAAGCGAGCATGCGTTCTGCAGAGGAAACGAAAGCACGCCTGCTGAACATTGCGGCTGTGATGGATGAGTGCATTCAAAAAGGCTGCCAATCTCCCGGTATTTTACCCGGAGGTTTGAATGTAAAAAGACGCGCGCCTGATTTATTACAAAAAATCACACAAAAAGCCACGCCAAAATCACATGAATACACAGACAGCATGGAATGGTTAAACCTCTATGCTATTGCAGTCAATGAAGAAAATGCAGCGGGCAGTCGTGTGGTAACGGCGCCTACCAACGGTGCTGCTGGCGTTATTCCAGCCGTTTTAAATTACTATCTCACTTTTTATCCGCAAGCAAAAAAAGAAGATGCGATTGATTTCTTACTCACTGCGGGCGCCATTGCCATTCTTTATAAAAAAGGCGCATCTATTTCTGGCGCTGAAGTGGGTTGCCAAGGTGAAGTCGGCGTCGCCTGCTCCATGGCAGCCGGCGCTCTCACTGCGCTTCTCGGTGGTACTATTTATCAAGTTGAAAACGCTGCAGAAATTGCGATGGAACATCATCTGGGTTTAACATGTGATCCGATAAATGGTTTAGTGCAAATTCCTTGTATTGAACGTAATGCCATGGGTGCTGTTAAAGCGGTGAACGCAGCGCGTTTAGCATTGTTAGGTGATGGCACGCATCATGTTACGTTAGATAAAGTCATTGCAACCATGAAACAAACGGGCAAAGACATGATGTCTATTTACAAAGAAACATCGTTAGGCGGGCTAGCGGCCAATATTCCAGAGTGTTAGTAACGTGGACATGCTGTATTCTCTGGCCATGGCTATTATTTTTTCCGAGCCGCGCGCGTCAGCAAGCATCACGATACGTTAAGTCCCGTGACGCTTGCTGACGCGCGCGGCTCGGTGGTATGAGACCCATTTTTATGTCAAACCTACAACACAAAGAAACTCGCGTTTACACACTCTTAACTACCCTCGTTATTTGCGGTCTTGCTGGCTCGCTTATCACCGGCACAAAAGTCGTGCATTTCGGCGTAAACTTCCCTTTTTCAAATATTATTTTTTCTATTTTTACGTATCCAATTGTAGATTGTATTTGTGAATTATGGGGCAAACAAACGGCGCGTCAAACACTCTGGTTAGCACTTTTCAGCCAACTATTGATTGCTTCACTCATTCAACTTTCCATTGCAGCACCTGCACCCGCATTTTGGCATTTGCAAGAGGCTTACCAAACTGTCTTATCCGTTAGCGGAAAAGTCATTATTGCGAGTTTAATTGCGTTTAGTATTTCACAACTAATTGATATCGTGATTTACCAACGCATTAAAGAACTCACACAGGGTAAATGGCTATGGTTACGCAGTAATTTTGCTACTTTTTTAGGGCAAGCAATTGATTCGCTGATTTTTGTGATGATTGTGTTTTATGATTCAGAACAGAAATTCACGATTTTATTCGGATCCATTACGGTTAAAATTTTATTATCGTTTCTGATGACACCCATTGTGTATCTTATTGTAATTACGGTGAACAATTATTTACATGCCAATACACATGCATTTAAAAACGAGACATCTGTTGCTTATATTTCTTAAGGGCACCTCTAAAAATTAACTTAAAATTAGCAGAACACCCCCTCTCTTCCTGCGCCTTTTGCAGGAGGAGAGGGTCGGGGAGAGGAGGTTTCTTATTTTGCTTTACGATTGGCTTTTGCTTCACGTCTGACTTTGCGAATTTGCCATAACGTTAATATTGGACCAGACAGCACGTAAGCAATAAACATCGCAAACAACACTTCAGGCGGATCCATCGCAACGGCTGTCATCATTAAGACAGGAATAAGCACCACAAAAAACGGCACTTTCCCCTTTAAATCAATTTGTTTAAAACTGTGATAACGAATCGTACTGACCATTAAGGCAGCCACCAAAGCAGTGAGTATCGCTAACAAAATGGCTACAAAAAATGAAGCCGTAATATGATTGGCTACACAAAACCATACCGTTGTCGTGACGGCTGCTGCGGCAGCGGGACTGGGAATGCCTTGAAAATAACGTTTATCTTCATCATGAGATTGCGTATTGAAACGCGCCAGCCGTAAAGCCGTTGCCGCCACATACCAAAATGCTGTTAGCCAGCCGAATTTACCGAGCTGAGATAACGCCCACGTATACGCTAACAAAGCCGGCGCCAAACCAAATGCAATCATATCCGACAAACTATCGTATTCCGCGCCAAAGTCTGATTGCGTATTGGTCATGCGTGCCACGCGTCCATCAAGCGTATCCGCTGCCATGGCAATAAAGATAGCGATAGCTGCCGTATCAAAATAGCCTTTTACTGCCGCAATAATTGAATAAAATGCCGCAAATAACGCTGCTGTCGTGAATAGATTTGGCAACAAATAGATACCCCGTGGGCGCGACGCTTTGGGTGATTGCTCTTCATCCTGTTGATTGTGTTCTGCTGCCATTTGCCACCTCAAAAACATAGATGCCTGATTCTGCCCGAAATTCTATTTTCACGCCAGCAACAACTCTAAAAACCAGTAAAAATTCTAAAAAGTCAAGCGAGTTTATCGTGTTTTTCTGGCAGATATTTCCTACATTTAAGAATTCCTTAAGCTTTCAGGATTAGGATTGGTTCTGTAGATTTTAAGAACAAAAAACAGCGATGAGGAGTGTATCTTAGCATGAGTGGTTCGCGATCAAATAATCCTGCGCCTATTGCAGCGACAGATACAGATGAAGACTGGATACACGCCGGTCACGAACAAGCCTCAGAAGAAGATTCTTCTCTCAATCAATCACCTCACAGCCGCGACAGCACGTCTGCCAATGCGGGCGATGGCACAGCCATTGGGGATCTCACAGACTTTGAGGATCTTGGCGACGATACAACCTTCTCTAAAGATGCAACAGATGAAGAAGCAAAAGAGGAAGACATCGCCTTACTTGTCGACGGCAACAACATTCCAATCAACGCCAACCCCTGCGACTGGAAAGAAACAGCAGAAAAAATCGTACTACTAGCTGCTGCTGGCATACCACCCATGACAACCACCGTGAATGCCTTCTGTGCATTCCCGCATTTTAGCGCCGCAACCTTAACACCCGAAAAAATCCGCGAATTATCACCTGGCATACTAACCCTCAGCATCATTACCGGACTTTGCTCTTATCCCGTCAATGCAATTTTAAATTACGGCACCATCCGTAAAGCATCTACAATGTTTCGCAGACGCATATGGAATGAGTTCTCTGAGCACCCATATGCAAACGCTGCCGCACTGACTTTTGCATTGGGTGCAGGCGTCTCAGCTGCTGCAGTGGGTTATGCATCATTCTTGCCTTTTGGTGTGCCTTTTGCTTGGGCAAACTTTACCACCAATGGTTTTATTTTCTTTGTTACTCGCTTTTTTGGCTTAATCAACGCCCTTAATCGCTTTGAAAAATGGAAATCACATAATTTCGAAGACAACCCACTAACTGGCAGAGGATTTGATGAATTACTTTCTCACGCCACGCCTGACTGCGCAGAGGGTCTAGAAGAGTTTTTAAGAAATTATGCCAGTGCTCGCAAAGAAGCTGTCAGAAATTTACTAGAAAGAGTGCGCGCACTCAATATAAATAACCCCTCTATTGATGATATAAACAAGCTTTCAAGAGAATACAACATACTTGCTGAGGCAAATTCAGCATCGGCTGGCGCTAAATTAGTCGTTGAATTGCTAGAAAAAATTCGCAACCTCAAAACAAACAATGATCCCTCGGTTAACAATCTAGAAAAATTTTTACAAGACTACGCTAACACCGAGACAGATGAAGACTCTGTTGTTGCATTACTCACAAGACTTCATGCGTTGAAAGAAAGAGACCCCACTCTTATCGAAGATAAAAGCAAACGCGAACTTCTCGCTATATTTTTTGATGTGACAGTTGGCGTCTGCGCAGGACTCTCTGTTTTACCCGCATTCGCACAAAAATTTCTCGATGGCTTAGATCAATTAAAAGCCCTTTTCACGAATGAAACTACATCGTCAACCATTAATGAATTAGCAATTGGCTGGCGGGTATTACTCAGCAGCCTGAGTATCGCCACGTCTATTCTTTATACTGGCCAAGTATCTTTAGCAAGACAAACGGGTATCGATGCGTATGAATCCATCCGTGAGTCCATCGCTGACGAGCACTTACCTAGACGTCAAAAAATTAAGAAAGTTGCCACAGCTGTCGGCTTAGGCGTTGCGAATGCATTCGCTTGTGTGAGTGTTTTTAACGTTTCTGAAGGCGCCAATGCTGAAACCCACTCCATCAGTAGAGAATTAGTCACCCCTGGCACAAGCGGAGCAACAGTTTTACATGTAGCCGCTGCTACTGGGGCATTTGGCGTCAATGGGAAACTGAGCTTTGCAGAAGGATTTCCCTCCTCAGAAAAAAGCGTGCATCCAACCATCCCTCGTGTTGAAAGTCGACGTGACATGCAACGCATAGAGGCAACATCTAAACCGCTAGTCATTCCTGGAACCCTTACCGAAAATGACCAAGACATAGATGAAGATGAACATGAGCAAAGAGAAAAAGTTGACATGCCACTCACATCTGCCATACGTGACAATCATTTCGAAACAGTCGCAGCCGAATCAAAAGAAGCACCACAAACCCAAGCAGCCGCGCCAAAACATCACCCTAAGGTAGATGCACATATTCGACACCTGCGTGAGCATACACTGCTTAACCCAAGCTTACATAAACTACATCAACTCCATGCCAAACCTCTCTTTGCTGCAGTATCTGTTCAACAACCAGCAGCACTGGGCCAATCACACGAGGAAACAAAATTGAGTGATCCTTTGCTTCCACCATCCTTAATACGTAGCACTTCATAACCAAAAAATCCAATACTGCATTGCTTTTAACAGCTTTGCAGTATCACCCAGGTTATCCGCAATTTTCCCACAAGTTATCCACAGATATCACACATATTGTTCTCTTGCATTGTCATTTAAAATACACTATCTTGTATGCCAAGGGAGCAAAAACATCTACATCTTGTGGTTTTGCAAAAACTCGTTAATATCCTGCGAGTTGGCAAAATCTGCTCTAAGAAAATCAAAATTTACAGTAAACTTAGCCAACAGAATCATTCAGAATAGCAAAATTTAACACGCACTATAACGCTCTGGAGGAGCCGCCAATGAGTACCGAAACCTTAGAATCCCGGAAAACAACCACGGCAAAGTCTACTCATACACCATCCGATCTTAGCACCCACGCCCCCGGACAATTAAAAGTCATTCGTCGTGATGGCTCAGTCGCACCATTTGATGCGAATAAAATTGCTGTTGCGATGACCAAAGCTTTTTTAGCTGTTGAAGGCGATAACGCCTCCGGCTCGCCTCGCATCAACGAGAAAGTGAATAATTTATTACAACGCATTGCTGGTACCTATGGCCGTCGCATGCCAGGCGGCGGCATTATCAACATTGAAGACATTCAAGACCAAGTTGAATTAACATTGATGCGCGAAGGCGAACACAAAGTAGCTCGCGCTTACGTTCTTTATCGTGAAGAGCGCCGCAAATTGCGTGAAGATCAAATCACCGCCGTTGCTACCGAGAACCAATTACATGTCACCTTAAACGATGGCAAAGTGGTACCACTCGACATCAACCGCTTGACCCAGTTAGCCAATAGCGCGTGCCAAGACTTAGAGGATGTCTCCGCTGGTCTCATCATCGAAGACACCAAGCGTAACCTGTTTGATAAAGTACCTGTGAAGGAAGTAAGCCGTGCGTTAATCATGTCCGCCCGTGTGTTAATCGAAAAAGAACCTAATTACAGTTATGTCGCTGCACGTTTGTTGGCCGACGAGCTCCGCAGTGAAGCGTTAAGTTTCCTAGGCGTGCAAGAAAAAGCTAGCGCCGAAGAAATGAAAAACCTGTATCACACCTACATGACGGCTTACCTGAATGAAGGTGTGAAACTGGAATTACTCGATTCTCGCCTGAAAGGTTTCGACCTTGCTAAAATCAGTGCGGCAATCAAACCCGAGCGTGATTTGCAATTCACTTACCTCGGTTTACAAACTCTCTATGATCGTTACTTTATCCATAGCCATGGTGTTCGTTTTGAATTACCACAAGCATTTTTTATGCGTGTTGCAATGGGTTTAGCGATGGACGAAGCTAACAAAGAAGAACGCGCTATTGAGTTTTATCATTTACTCTCTTCTTTCGACTTTATGAGCTCCACACCAACTTTATTTAACTCAGGCACATTACGTCCACAATTATCTAGCTGTTACTTAACGACAGTGCCAGATGATTTGGATGGCATTTTTGCAGCGATTAAAGATAATGCATTATTATCCAAATACGCCGGTGGTCTCGGCAATGACTGGACCAATGTCCGTGCGATGGGTGCACGCATCAAAGGTACAAACGGGAAATCGTTAGGCGTTGTACCTTTCTTAAGTGTTGCCAATGCCACTGCTGTCGCGGTTAACCAGGGTGGAAAACGCAAAGGCGCGGTCTGTGGTTACCTCGAAACATGGCATAAAGACATCGAAGAATTTTTAGAATTACGTAAAAATACGGGTGATGAACGCCGTCGCACACACGACATGAATACTGCAAACTGGATTCCTGATTTGTTCATGAAACGCGTCACACTCGAACAAGACTGGACGTTATTTTCACCCAATGATGTGCCTGACTTACATGATCTGTATGGTGAAGCATTTGAAACAGCCTACACAGCTTATGAAGCCAAAGCAGCGCGCGGCGAAATTGCCAACACAAAAACCATCCCGGCTCTCACGCTCTGGCGCAAAATGCTGGGCATGCTGTTTGAAACAGGTCACCCATGGGTGACCTTCAAAGATGCTTGCAACTTACGTTCACCACAACAACATACGGGTGTCGTACACAGCTCCAATCTTTGCACTGAAATTACATTGAATACATCCATTGACGAAATTGCCGTGTGTAACCTTGGTAGCGTGAATCTAACCAACCACATGACAGCGACGGGTTTAGACAAAGACAAGCTACGCAAAACCATTAACACGGCTATTCGTATGCTGGATAATGTGATTGATATCAACTATTACTCCGTGCCGCAAGCACGCAACTCCAATCTCAAACATCGTCCAATTGGTATGGGCATCATGGCATTCCAAGATGCGCTCTACAAATTAGGGATTTCTTATACATCACAAGAAGCAGTTGAGTTTGCTGATCGCTCCATGGAATTAATTAGTTATTATGCCATTGAGGCCTCTACCAACTTAGCAGAAGAAAGAGGCGCCTATTCCACATTTGCAGGATCTTTATGGAGCCAAGGTATTTTACCTATCGATTCTATCGAACTTTTACAACGTAACCGCGGTGGTTATCTTGAACAAGATCGTTCACAAACGTTGGATTGGGATACGTTACGTAACCGTGTGAAAACAGTGGGTATGCGCAACTCAAATGTCTTAGCGATTGCCCCAACAGCAACGATCGCCAATATTTGCGGCGTATCACAATCGATTGAACCTACCTATCAAAACTTATTTGTGAAATCGAATTTGTCTGGTGAGTTTACTGTTATCAACCCCTACTTAGTGGCTGACTTAAAGCAACAAGGCTTGTGGGATGATGTCATGGTAAATGACTTGAAATACTTTAACGGTAGCGTCAACAAAATCTCTCGCATTCCGGACGTATTAAAACAACGTTATGCGACTGCCTTTGAAATTGATCCAACGTGGTTAGTGGATGCAGCCTCCCGTCGCCAAAAATGGATTGATCAAGCACAATCATTAAACTTGTATATGGCCCAAGCATCCGGTAAAAAACTGGACAGCCTGTATCGACATGCTTGGCAACGCGGCTTGAAGACAACCTACTATTTGCGTAGTATGGGCGCTACCGACGCTGAAAAATCCACGGTTCATAATACTTCACTGAATGCCGTACAAAGCAACACTGAGCCAAAAGCTTGTTTGATTACTGATCCAACGTGTGAGGCATGCCAATAGCCGCCTATCTCCCTTCTCCCGCAGGCGGGAGAAGGGTTGGGGATGAGGGACTTAAGCTTGCGACACTCTGCAGAAGCTACGTTAATAACTAAAACCCTCACCCTAACCCTCTCCCATTGATGGGAGAGGGGATTTTTATGTAAATCTGAATTTTGAAAAAAGGACACCACCATGTTAACGTTTGACGAAGCACCCACCGAGACGCGAGCACGCCAAGGCACTATCGGCGGAGCCACTGGCTTAGAAGCGCTTGAAATGGGCGCGGCTCGCATTCAAGTTGATGATAAAAAAATTATTAACTGCCGTGCGGACTTAAATCAACTAGTCCCGTTTAAATATAAATGGGCATGGCAAAAATACTTAGACGCTTGCGCCAACCACTGGATGCCGAATGAAATTAATATGTCGGCTGACGTTGCTCTCTGGAAAGATCCTAATGGCTTAACAGAAGACGAGCGCATGATCATCAAGCGCAATTTAGGTTTCTTCTCAACAGCTGACTCTCTTGTTGCTAATAATCTAGTATTAGCCGTTTATCGTCATATTACCAATCCAGAATGTCGCCAATATTTATTACGTCAAGCATTCGAAGAAGCATTGCATACCCATGCTTATCAGTATGTCATTGAAAGCTTAGGCATGGATGAAGCGGAAGTTTTTAATATGTACCGTGAAATTCCCGCAGTGGCGCACAAAGCAGCTTGGTCTCTGCCCTTCACACAAAGCTTAGGTGATCCACATTTTCACACGGGCACACCCGAAATGGATCAACGTTTATTGCGCGACTTGATCGCTTTCTATGTGATTTTTGAAGGAATTTTCTTCTACGTAGGCTTTACCCAAGTACTCTCCATGGGTAGACGCAATAAAATGACCGGAACTTCCGAGCAATTCCAATATATTTTACGTGATGAATCCATGCATTTAAATTTTGGTATTGATGTTATCAATCAAATTAAAATTGAAAACCCACATCTTTGGACAGAATCATTTAAACAAGAAATTCTCGATATGATTCGTGAAGGTGTTGAAATGGAATGTACTTATGCGCGTGATACCATGCCACGTGGTATTTTAGGCATGAATGCAGAAATGTTTGAAGAATACTTACACTTCATTGCTAACCGCCGCTGTGTTCAGATTGGCTTAGCGCAGCAATACCCGGGCGCAACCAATCCTTTCCCTTGGATGAGTGAAATGATGGACTTGAAGAAAGAAAAGAACTTCTTTGAGACACGCGTCACAGAATATCAAACAGGTGGCGCTTTAAACTGGGATGAATAACAAGAAATTGCCGATGCCGTTACTACCGAGCCGCGCGCGGCTCGGAAAAAATAATAACCATCAAATCCCGCTATTTTTTAACAGCACGAGATGGCTTACTTTTCTGATTGCTTTGCTCCTCTCCGCCTTTTTGCACCACAGCTCCAGCAAACTTAAAACTATTTATATTAACACGCGGAGGTATTGGCGGCGGAGCACTAGCTGCTGCAGCAACCGGCTGCACTTTTAGTGATGAATCTACTTTCTTAAGAAGAAACTTATACGATGGATTATCGCGAACATACTTATCACTGAGATCACGCAATACATTATTAACCAAATAGTGCAGCTGATGCATCTCATTCAAGTCAGGGATGCCATCATTTTGGTTTAATTCATCAGAAGAAGACATCACTACACCTTCTGGCTTCTCCGCATATGCTTTTTTCAATAACAAACCAACCAGTCTCGCAGCATGATGATCATTCTTCTGATCTTCTCTATTTAATTTAGCCACTAACGTAGTATCTCCCTTGATTCGAGTACTCAAATGTTCTCGAAGTGCAAATAACAACTGTGCCGCCCCTTTCGCATAACAAACAGCAATTTCAGAATTTTCATGACGGCGTTTTTGTATAGTATAAACTGCTTGCCCAATTTCGGTGCTAATCTTAAAAGCAGCATCTACTAATTTTTGTATATCATTTGATTGTGTTGCCAACTTACCTTTACGTAAGGCTTCATAAGTAGGGCCAAGCGAAACAATAGCCACATAAAGATCGTTAAAGAATTTCTCGTGAGGCCCTTTTTGTGCAGCAGCAATGGGGTTGTTAATGGGGTCATGCACTCCATTAAGTATGACATCATATATCGCGGCTTTTTCCCCAACTGGCTTTTCGATACCGTCATAATAATTTAAGATTGTTAAATCAAAAGAAACATATTGATCTTTCAAAAATGCGCGCGCATTTTGTAACAATAAGGCAACAAGTCGAAATGTGTGATCCTTACTTTGATTTGTATTAATATTCATAGTGAAAAGTGCACTATCTTCGTTTGCTTTAATTTTTTGAGCTCTACTATTCACTATTTGTTCGAGCGCTTTTACCAACGCTTGTATACTATGCCCATTATAGGTATCGGCAGTGACATTCCCGGACTTAGCATCTACCGCGCGCAAAGCATCAATACGCTCTGCTTCGGATTTTAATTTTTTAATATCCTTTTTATCAGCCAATAGACTACTCAATTCACCATCCACACACGCATTATAAATCGTACCAATTGCTCTAAATAGCTCTTGATAGAATATCTCAAGTTGCAAACCTGATAGTGGAGGTCTTGAACCTGACATAAAAAACTCCTTGCAATTAATAAGTATGTTTTTTTGTTTCAGCACACTCAGCTATAAATCGATCTAACATTGCTTTAGTATCAGAAAAAACGCCCTCATCCACACGTGGGTATTTTTCTCTAATATCGGCAATCATATCTGGCAACGATTTATCGCTATTGGACAAAATATTTTTACGCAATTCTTGCAAGCCCTGAATTTTAATACCAGCAACTTCAGATGAGTCTAATTTCAATTCTTTTATTCTCTTATCAATCTCTTTGACCACCGGATTATTTTTCTGTAATAATGCAATCATATGATTGTCGTGATATTGTTGTATCGTGGCTCTAATAGCTAACAATAATTCTTTGTTATCTTTTTCTGAACTCACTTTTATGACTGTGTTAAAACCCAGTTTTTTTGCTACTGTATTAAGCTCATCATCTTTCACTACCTGCGCATCAGATTTCGATGCAACTAACATCTCCACGCCATGACGGGGATATAAAATATTATATTCAGCAACCTTCCTGGGAAGCGCTTGAAGTAATGCGGGATTAGATAAATCACAGATAAAAATTTCAGCATCAACATTTCTATCGTAAGAAACAGAGCATCTTGCATCTTTGGTATCATCCCAAATCTGCATGTGTGTTTGCTTTCCATCTTTGAGAAGAACAGCAACAGTAAAGTCATCGCCCATGGAAAATTTTTTATCTGCTGCGTCCACCAACGCATTGAGCAGCGTTGTGGCACCTGCTTCAGGAGTTACATTAATAAGATGAATCTTATATATAAACCGTTCACTTTTAGGCAAAGAGAACATAAATACCCCCGTATAACAAAATTATAGCACAGGGTATTATTTGCTTGATTTATAGGGAGTTTTTATCAATGAAGGTGGTCTTATTAATCTTTGCCTGGTATAAAACCTAAAATACGGCACATACCAACCATACTAATGATAATCCAAGCGATCTCAATCGTTACTGATGCTGTATTCCAATGAAAATATAAAGAATACAGAATTAACCACGCACCGATAAAATTATAGCTTTGAAAAATGATGCGCTTTGCATTCCACTGCCCAATACTAAGATAGTAATAAGCGATCAGAATCAAAATCACGCCGAACATGCCAACAGCATCAGAAATTTTATATAAAAAATCGTACATCGTTTTTTCCTCGTTCTATATTTTAATTTACTATCTGCACTTGTTTTAATGCAGTTTTAATAACATCAACATTCGCTCCGGTTTTGAATGCATTTTCGCTCAAGTAACGCCGCCAACCTCGTGCACCTGGCTCGCCTTGAAACACACCCAAAATATGCCGTGTGATACTCGATAGCTTCACATTATTTGTTAATTGTTCTTCAATATACGGTAATAAATTTTCGATTATCGCATGACGTGTTTTCACACTTTCCGCATCTTGAAAAAATTTTTTTTCAACTTCCGCTAAAAAATAAGGATTCGTATAAGCTTCACGCCCAATCATCACGCCATCGACAGACTGAAGCTGTTCTGCAATATCCGCTATATTTTTAAGCCCACCATTTAAAATAATAGTTAATGCAGGAAAATCTTGTTTGAGTTGTCGCACAACATCATAACGCAACGGTGGAATCTCGCGATTTTGTTTTGGGCTTAAGCCATTTAGCCACGCTTTACGCGCATGAATAATAAAAACGTCACAACCTGCCTTTGCAATAGTCTGAATGAAATGGCATAACGCTTCATAAGAATCTTGCTCATCCACACCAATACGACATTTTATTGTAACGGGCACTTTTACCACTGCCCGCATCGCAGCAATACAGTCAGCCACTAGCTCGGGATTTAACATCAAACACGCACCAAACCGACCCGATTTAACGCGATCACTAGGGCAACCTACATTTAAGTTAATTTCATCATAGCCATGATCCTCGCCCATCTTGGCACACTGAGCCAATGCAGCAGGATCACTACCTCCCAATTGCAATGCCACAGGATGCTCGGCGGCATCATAAGCTAAAAACCGCTGGTAATCCCCATAAATCAAGGCACCCGTCGTCACCATTTCCGTATATAACAAGGCGTTAGGCGCAATCAGACGCAAAAAGTACCGATCGTGACGATCAGTCCAATCCATCATAGGAGCTACAGAAATCAGTCGATTTAACATAAGGTGCACATGATAGCAAAAATTTTAGGCAGATTAAACCTGTCTGCAAACAATGATCACGATTATAATAATTCATTAAAATTCAATATGTTGGTTTTTAACTAGCCAAAAGGCCACCCATCACCGAAATCAGCCTCGTCTGCTATACTTTTTGTACTAATTAGACACAAATAGGAGTGTGACATGGATAATCGTATCCAGCAATTAATGAATGAACTGCAATCGGATCGAGCAAAAAAAGCCAAAAAATTGATAACCGATGCAGATATTCAAATCCTGAAGGAAATCGAAATTGAAGCCAACGTAAATCACGATGCAGCAGTGATCAAGGTCCTCAACACAACCTTTTTTCAATTCACCCCTTTTCTTGCCCAATTATTTGATCAGTTGAGCGCATATGATAATTCAGAGATTCTTAATGCCGCATTGAATCATGCAAATAGATTCAATGGCGAACAATATGGCAAGATGCTAGAACATTTTATCAATAGAGGTCATGCCGGCAAAGAATTCGCTAAAAAAATAATTGCGGCTACCCTTCAAAAAATGCCATATGCGAGTGAAATTCAAAATTATAATTTGCTAATTGCATCTGAACTTGAAGACAAAAAACTTTATAACGCAGCATTGAAAAGAGGCGCAAGAGTTATCAGTGGAAAAAACCTCGCTGAGAAAACGAAGATTGAAGATTCAACCTATGAAGAAATTAAAAGAATCAACTCAACAGCTTTCTCATCATACGAAGAAAAATTTAATAAGCTGAATATTTCGGATGAAAAACTGATTAAGGTAGCAACTGACATAGGAACAAGATTAAAAGACGGCGCACAATATAGAAAAATGTTGGAATATTTTATCCGCAAAGGACCTGATGGCGCCAAGACAGCTAAAAAGCTAATTCAAAAGTTCTTAACAATACTGCCGCATAATACAAATAAACTAAATCATTGCTTAATGATCGCCGCCAAACTTGGTGATAAAGATCTATACGTTGCCATCGAAAATACAGGTGGTCAAATTATTCATCAAGAAAAAGTTAAAGACTTGACAAAAAATATCCTGTTAGCCGATGAAACAGGTAGAACCGTACTGCATTATGCTTGTGAAGGTAATAATAAAGAATTACAGAAAAAAATTGCGAACGACATAAGAAAAATTGCAACCGATACACATAAACTCCCCCATAAGAAAGAATGGTTACAAATTATAGATTATCCAGACGATATACACGACTCAATAAAATCTAGTAAGTTTTATCCTTATAAATTACTCAACAATGACGGTAAGCCAGCAAGAAAAATGATTAAGTTCAATCAATGGTATCAAGATAAATTCGATCAATTAAGTGAGCATACTAATGAATCTATCCAAACAGCAGAGCAAGTAGCAAGCCAATTAAATGCGGTGGAATACGGCAAAATGCTGGCATATTTCATTAAGAAAGACGTAGGTGGCGTCATGGTAGCAAAGCGGCTCATCACCTCAATTATTGAAAGTGACGATAATCTTGAAAAATTAGATCGCAGCTTGATGATGGCAGCAAGATTAGGCGATCAAGAATTATATGATGCCGTATGGAAGGCAGGAGCACGGTTTGCACGTAACGGTCTTCTCGTTCGAGATGAAACGGGTCAAACTCTCCTCCATTATGCTTGTGCTAGCAACAATGGGAAATTAGTTCATAAAATTGTGCGAGCAATGCAGCAAGGAGCTGATGGAATATCAAGTAATGAAAATTATTTTGCTATACCAAAAGAAGCTTTTAAAAATGGCCAGTTTAATCCATTTAAAATGCGCGATAACCGGGATAAAATTACTATTAATCCCCTAGAACCCATACATTTTATGAGTAAGGAACTAGCTAAACAATTAGGTAGCATGAATTGGGGTGCGGAAGATGAACCCTATTACCTCCCGACAGAAGGCCCAGGCAGTTTTCTTTCAGCCGTCATCGATTGTGAAATTCGAAATATAGTCCCAGGCCAAGGCCTAGCGTGGGCAAGCCAAAAAGCATCTATACATGCCCACCTCATTGAAGCCATCGCCTTACAAGCAAAAGGCTTTGCGGGTCCGCTCGTCGCCAATATAGCCGCTGATGCAGCCACTCTTGCTGCCAATATGATTGAAAGTGGCATATTTATTGGTGGTATCGGTTTATTAATTGCAATGGGTGTCGTAATCGATGAAAAACTAGCGCAAAGCAAAGCATTAAAATACACCGGTGCAAGTGGAGAAATATTTCTAAATGGACAACCTAAAATACCTTATAACAATAAAAACGACAGTAATCATGATATAGAATTAGCATTAGCATTTAGAGATACAGACACACTCAAAAAATTTGTTTCAGCAGAATCACCTAAATTATTTAGTGAAACCAGTGACGATATTCTTGGCTTAGTCAGATCCATTTCTCACCTGGGGGATGAGGACTTTAAAGTAAAATTTTTTACGATGCTTGCTTCAAATCGCAGCCTTATGGCAGGCGCGACAGACAGAGTAACAGGTACCAGTAAAAAGCTTTCCTACGACACCACACGACTAGATGATGTATTTGATATTTTATATAGAAGAGAAGACAGTAGTGTAGGTATAGCCGTTACTAAGCAATTGATAACCGAGATGAATAGCATAATAAGCACGCTTGATAAATTCGAGCAAGCCAACGAAATTCTAGCTATCAAACAAAGAATAGAAATTGCAGAAAAATGGCAAACAAAATTTGATAATCAACAAAAACATACCGCGGAACATGAAAAATATTACAATGAAGAATTAATAGAAGCACTAGAAAATTTTGATAATTATAAAATACAACACATCATTACACATGGCGAATTTAATCACACCTCAAAAGAAGTTCTACATGCACTGCAACATACTCATCTGTACGATGGCACCTTAATTTATAGTGATGCATCAAAGAAAACAGTTGATTTCAAAACAATGCTATATACAGGATTAGCCAGAAAATCGAAATCAGAAGAATTCTATGCACTCATGCAAACTCTTTTGACTAACGAAAAAAATGGTGACGCAATAGCCAAACAAATAATAGAAATGACTGTCGCAACATATGATCATCCGTATAATAAAGGTGCATCGAATGAAACACACCTAGAAGCCCAAGAAAAATTAAAAGCTTGTGCTCTATTTGCCGCATCACTTGGTGATACCGCTAGTTTAAATAAGGCAATTCGCGCACTAAAAATTCATCATCGCATTAATATCCTTGATATTGTTGATAAACAGGGCTCTAACATATTACATTATGCTGCTAAAGCACAAAGAAGCATCATGATAAAACACATTATCACTAAAACAGCCATCATTAGTGACTTTATTCTGCTAAAAGAAAAAAGAAAAGAGCTTACCGCATTTCGTCTAATGAAAATTACAACAGCTAGAGAAGTGATGGAGTTGCGCAATAAAGAAGATAAATCCCCACTAGATATGTTAATCAACAAAGAGGCGAATGTTGAATTAGATAAATTACTTGGCGGAACCATTGGCTTTCGTGCTCGTAATGAATATATACAAAATGCAATTCAACACCATAAAGATCATGTGAAAACAGCGGCGAACGTCACAGCAGGACTCAGTGCACTCGTGTTCGCTACTGTTTGCTTTATTCCTGGCGCTATCGCAGTAGGCACAACGATTGGCGCTGCAGTGGCATCCGCTACAATACACGTCGCACGTAATTTTTCATTTGGTGCGGGTATTTTAGAAGGCGCTAGTGCTGTATTTCTTGCGAAAGTAACAGAAAATTTCGCCATGCCTGCAGCAGTGGAGTTATTTACTGAAGCAAATAAAGCACTTAGTTCTTGGTTCAATGGCGATGTCATGCGGGTGAATCCAGATTACAGTGATCGTATATTTTTTAAATACAATCAGATGGTAACTAACCTAGCAAACAAACTCTCTCAATCAGCTATCAACAATACAGAAAAATTGACAAGTTTCTTACTGGATGAAATTCGACAAACAATAAATGCGGAATCCAATCCAGCCATGAAAGAAATCGCCTGGCTAGCCTGTGTTAAAACACTCGATATGATTCAAGAAAAAACCAAAGGGACTCCTGAAAACGCGGCCGAAATTATAAAAGCAATTAACAATAGCGCCGAAGAGATTAACAATCAAGCCAAGTGGAATGAGAACAACAATGAACTCTATAAAACTCAGCAAGAATTTATTACGAACTTACACGCATCCAATACCCTACTGGGTTTAAATATTCGTCCAAATTCAACAGAATCAGGTTATTTGAAAAACTTAAATAACCAACTTGATGAACGCATTAATCAAGTAGATAAAGCCAAAGAGGAGCTTGTTAGTAAAGCAGAAATGAAAGGATCTGAAGATTTTATTACTGCCGCAACTAACAAGGCAACGAGTGATCTTGAGAGACGAAAAAAGACATCAACACTGCCTCATGATCAATTGGAGGCTCAATATAATGAACAAATCACTTATATCAACGAACTCAACAAAGCTTATGATCAGCTAGTGACATATCGTGATAAAAACATTTATTTACGTAGGTTCTTAGTCACCGACAGCAGAGTGGCTATTAGTGAAGATAACGCACTGAAACAACTAAAAGAAGATTTATTTGATAAGCTACATGAAATTGAAGGCGGATTATTAAGTGGGCCATTAACCAATGCCACTAATGATTTTTTTAAGAAACATAAATCTTCATTACTAAGTGAGGACGCAAAAAATCAATTACGTGATGTACTAAATACAGCTTATAAAGATATTGAGCATCCCCAACCTGCTAAAGCTATTGAGATGGAAAAAATTCTAGATACCTATTTTCATGCTAGAAAAATCATAAACAATACTCATGCTCATGGATATAAAATAGAACCAACACTGGGATCGTTAGCCGTTAATTATACGCCTATTGCATCATTAGCCGTTGAATATAATCCTATACAAGAACTACAAACAATATATCAAGATTTCCAAAACTCCTGGTTGCTCTCAATCTGGGTTGAAAAAGAAGAAGGGGATAGAAAAGTTCATGATTATCAGCTTGACCCTTTACTCGATAAATATTACCAAGAAATAGAAGATATAAAAATCGCATTACTAAATTTAAGCACTCTACAGACGATTTCAACACAAGACCGCATAGATAAAATTACCGAGATTTTAACGAACCACCCCATTTTACTTCATGCCCAAGAAAGAATTGATAATCTGAAAAAAGATATCGAAACCATTCAAAACAGATGGACAGAATCCTCTTCCACGGAAGAACGAAATACCATATATATGAATTTTGTAAATGGAAATAATTTTATTGAAGCATATGAAAAAGCTCTTGAAGCCTCACGCAAAATTGAACTCATCATGCCAACAATAGTTTCTAATGCTAAATCTAAACTTACAGAAGAAAAAAACTCAGAAACACCCGCAACGACTCCACATGCTAAGGTGTCGACTAGCCACCTGGCTATCTCCTTAAAACTAAGCAGACACAACTCAGAAGAGAAATACCCATTATCCCCTTTGGCTAATAACAACGAACCCATGACACCACCAACAAAAGCTGAACATGAGCAATTTGAGAAACTCTTTGGATATGAATTTTCACCAAAGCAAGGACCGTCTTTTACAACTACTGCTTCTGTGACGAATGCTTCAGAAGAACCATTAGAAACCAAAAAAGAAGTTGTACTGCCCCCACTTCGATTGAATCGTTTATTAAACCCTGCAATCAAACCGAATATACCCCCATCTGTAATTATAGATGAACCCAAGCAAACGACTCCTTCGACTCCTTCAAAAAAATCATAATTCGCGAATGCTGCGCTCTCCCGGACTTGATCCGGGATTGCGCAATCTGAGGCATCCACACGAATTTTTTATAACCCATTGTATTTAATTGCAACCCCCAGATACTTTGGTCGCCTTATCGAGCCGCGCGTCAGCAAGCGTCACGATACGTTAAGTCTCGTGACGCTTGCTGACGCGCGGCTCGGATAAAAACTAGCTATGCCCAGAAAAATTCGTGGGGATGCCTCAGTTCGCAATGACAGAGGTTAGTATTTATTGCACAAGGTGAGTTTTTAATACTATTAACATGGGATAAATGATAAAAATCCAGTAAAATACTCGTAAATAACCATTAAATTAGCTATTGCGAGATAAACCAGATGAAACCTTATCAGTGGATTTTATTCGATGTCGATGACACCTTATTCCACTTTGACTCCCATCGCGGACTACAATTAATGTGCTCTACGCTCAATATTCCTTTTACTACAGAGGATTATGAAGAGTATGAAATCATTAACAAAGCTCTCTGGATTGACTATCAAAATGGCCAGATTACTGCTGCAGAGATACGTTATAAACGTTTCGAAGCATGGGCAAACAAATTGCAAGCTTCACCCCACGAGTTAAATAATGCTTTTATGAAAGCGATGGCGGAGATATGCACCCCAATTGACGGTGCTATTAATTTATTAAATACACTAAAAAACAAAGTTTCACTGGGTATTATTACCAATGGATTTACGGAATTACAAAAAGCGCGCGTGGAACGCATGGGACTGCAGGATCATTTTGATGTGCTAGTCATTTCAGAACAAGTTGGTATTCCGAAACCGCATCCCGGTATTTTTGAACATGCACTTAATATGATGGGCAATCCAGCACGCGAAAAAGTTTTGATGGTCGGTGATAATCCGGACTCTGATATTATCGGGGGAATCAATGTTGGCATT
>JABDGK010000003.1 GCA_013286085.1 Gammaproteobacteria bacterium
GACGCTCAAAATAAAATGCTGGCAAGTCCAGAAGGAAAATAACATGTTAGAGAACTTATTTTTTGGCAAGCTAACGTTAGATGCGATTCCACTCCATACGCCTATTATTATGGGGGCGGGTATCTTTATGGCAGTTGTTGTATTGGCTGTCTTATTTGCTATTACGTATTTTCGTCAATGGTCATACCTTTGGCACGAATGGATCGCGAGTGTCGATCATAAAAAAATCGGCATCATGTATTTATTGTTATCATTTGTCATGCTGTTGCGTGGTTTCTCGGATGTGGTCTTAATGCGTTCGCAACAAGCCATTGCGGCGGGTAGTAATCTAGGTTATTTGCCACCGGAGCATTACGACCAAATTTTTTCTGCGCATGGCGTGATTATGATTTTCTTTGTTGCTATGCCCATGATGTTTGCGTTACTTAATATGGCATTGCCATTACAAATTGGCGCACGCGATGTTGCGTACCCTTATTTGAACTCGCTGAGTTTTTGGCTGACTTTTGTGGGTGCAATGTTATGTAATGTCTCATTAGTGATAGGTGACTTTGCTGCAGCAGGTTGGTTAGCCTATCCACCGTTATCTGAACTTTATTATAGTCCTACTGTCGGTGTGGATTATTATATTTGGTCTTTACAAATTGCCGGTGTGGGAACACTGCTAGCAGGTATTAACTTTATCGCCACTATTATCAAAATGCGTTGCAAGGGCATGACATTAATGAAAATGCCCGTGTTTGTTTGGTCAGCATTGTGTGCCATGATTTTAGTTGCGCTAGCATTCCCGATTTTAACAGTGACATTAGGCTTATTAGAGTTAGATCGTTTCTTCGGCATGCATTTCTTCACTGACTTTGCTGGCGGCAATGCGATGATGTATATCAACCTCATTTGGGCATGGGGTCATCCGGAAGTGTATATTCTTATTTTGCCGGCATTTGGTGTGTTTTCTGAAGTGGTGGCCACATTCAGCCAAAAGAAATTATTTGGCTATACCACAATGGTCTGGGCCATCATTATTATTACCTTTTTATCTTTTGTAGTCTGGTTGCATCACTTCTTCACGATGGGGGCGGGTGCTGATGTCAATGCGTTTTTTGGTGTCGCAACCATGATTATCGCTATTCCAACCGGGGTTAAAGTCTTTAACTGGTTGTTTACGATGTATAAAGGCCGAATTATTCTTGCTACGCCGATGTTATGGGTCACTGCATTTTTTACTACATTTGCAATTGGTGGTATGACTGGGGTGATGATGGCGATTCCGCCAGTTGATTTTGAAGTGCATAACAGTTTATTTCTGGTTGCGCATTTCCATAATGTTATTATTGGTGGCGTTTTATTTGGCTACTTTGCCGGTGTTATTTATTGGTTTCCGAAAGCATTCGGATTTCAATTAGATGAAAAATGGGGTAAAGCCGCATTTATTTTTTGGGTTGTTGGCTTTTACTTAGCTTTCATGCCGCTATATATTTTGGGTTTGAATGGATTCATGCGGCGTATGAACCACTATTCAAATCAATTGTATCAGCCTTATTTAATTGTCGCTGCTATTGGTGCGGCATGTATTTTCATTGGTATTGTGTTGCAAATTATTCAATTGGGAGTCAGTGTTAAAAATCGCAAAGCATTACGCGATCATACAGGTGATCCATGGAATGGACGCACGCTGGAATGGTCGGTTGCATCACCCGCGCCGGTCTATAATTTTGCTCACTTGCCGAAAGTAGAGGAGCTCGATCAATTTTGGCTAGACAAAGAACGGCGTTTATCCGAAGGTCATATCCATCCCAATGAGTTGCATTATCATGCAATCCATATGCCCAAAAATACGCCCGCAGGATTTATTATCGCGATGTTTGTTGGCGTACTAGGGTTTGCATTAATTTGGCATATGCTGATTCCCGGCGTGATCGGTTTCGTGGGAATGTTAGCAACATGGATTGCTAGAACGTTCTCAACCGATATTGATTATTATGTGGATGCAGAAACAGTAAAAGCAACAGAATTGGCTCACCTCAAGGAGATGGTCTAATGCATGCAGAAGCAATAGAAATACATGAACATCATGATATGGATTCAACGGATGTATTCGGGTTTTGGTTGTATATTATGACCGATTGCATTTTATTCGGTAGTTTATTTGCGACATTTATTGTTTTGAATTACCAAGGCATGTTGTCGTCGAAATTAAAAAACCATATCGATTTATCCACTGTATTAGTCGAAACGTTTTTTCTATTAGCTTCAAACTTCACGTATTGCTTAGCAATACTGGCGTTGTATAAAGAAAAAATACGCCATGTTCAAGCATGGTTAGGATTAACGTTTTTACTCGGCGCAAGCTTTGTGGCGATAGAAGTGAATGAGTTTATTCATCTAGCCAAAGAGGGTTTTGCATGGGATTTAAATGGCCAAGCATCTTCATTTTTCACGTTGGTTGGTACGCATGGATTTCACGTGAGCTGTGGATTGTTATGGATTTTAATCATGATTTTTCAATTACCCTTTATTAAGACGGCAAGCATTGCGCAGCGGCGCTTGACTTATTTAGGTTTGTTTTGGAATTTTCTGGATATCGTTTGGATTTTTGTTTTTACTGTCGTTTACCTTATGGGAGCCATGTAACATGGAACATCAACAACCGGATTATGGTACCGGACAGAAAAAATTAAGCATTTATTTAATTGGCCTGTTCAGTTGTACGGTGCTGACTTTAATTGCATTTGGTGTGGTAATGGCGGGTTCTTTTACGAAAGCTGAAATGTTCATTACTATTTTTACCGCAGCGATTATTCAATTTTTGGTGCAAGTGATATGCTTTTTACGTTTGAACACCCAAACTGAACAAGCCCGCATGAATATGCTATCTATTATTTTCACGCTAGTTATTCTTGTCTCCGTTATTGGCGGTTCATTATGGATTATGTGGAGTTTGAATGCGTATATGATGTCGTAATGTCGTTAGGCGTTGTTTCGTAATTCACCTCTCCCGCTTGCGGGAGAGGTCGGCGTGTGTTTTTTGCACGGCGGGTGAGGGTTTTGACGGTAGCACATTCTTAATTAGAACTTGTCGGCATTGAAGTTGGCATCCCAACCCGACTCCTGTTTTATATTTACCCGGGAAATGATACGGTATATTGTTGACAATCTATCGTAGGATGACCACTTTCAATCGGACATAATATTATATTCAAGGCACCTGAAGAACCCGTGACTCTAATTATGCTGCCTGTAGGGTTCCCAAGAAACTGACAATAACCATCAGAGTTCATCGTACAATCTATTCCTGGATTTGTTAGGCGATATCCTGGTGTTCTTAATTGAATACCTACAGGACCATAACCCCTAATTGTGGCAATAGAAAGGCCTGAGCCTGATACCTCTACCTTGAACCAAGGAGCAGCAAAACTATTGCTGCAGAGCGATAACAATATAATACCAACGCTAAAGAGATTTTTTTTCATAGCACAACCTTAATGTTAAAGAGTTATTTAATAAACCATAATTTTTGACATAACATTCCCTTGTTTTCACTACGGTCACGGATTTTCAACATCAACGCAACGGCCATCACAAAGCGAAGAGTGAAGCAATTGTAAAAAGGTCGTGCTCTTACTCAAGGTAGGTTGTACAAAGATACCCATTGAGTCTTTGCTATTATTCAACGTATAGGTCATTGCATACGTATCACCATCACTATTTCCCGCATAGAACACAACAGGTAAATTGCGTGACTTAGCAAGTTGTTGCAAGAATAATTGTTTACCATAACGATCGACAATGACTCTATCAACTGGTCTGATACTATCTCTCACAAAACGATCATCGTAAACGCCGGTGAAGCCATAATTAGTCGCGTTAAGCGTTCTGACTTTTGCACCATTGCCAGCGATAGGGCAATTACTATCAAATGTTTGTGGATCACTAGTCGTGTCTGCACAACCCGGCAATAATGTATACCCTAATGTATTGTTCAGACCGTTGGGCCCGCTGAAAAGATTAGCAAGATAATACGGGCTACTGCCTGAAACAAGATAGACAACAAAGCCTTTATCTTGCATACGCTGCATAATATCTAGCATACGTGTAAATGCATATTGTGTTGGCTTGACATCACCAAGATAAGCTTGCATGCCATCTCGCATTTGTTGCAATGTCATGCCGTTTTCAAACGTCGCAATTTGTGAAAATTTATCATAACCGCTGGGTGATAATGGGTTTGTTTCGGTTGGGCTCACGGGTTGAAACAGCTTACCTTCAACATAAGAGTCTTTCGACAAAATACTATTTGCTTGATCTACTATATTATTATCGCTATTAAACGCCGGGAATAAATAAGGATATTGTTTTAAATGATCCGCTCCCCAAATATGCCAAAGTGATTGCCCTGATCGCGTCTCGCCGCCCACATTTGGATTTGGAATATGCTCATCATACAGCGTACCATCCCAATCAAATGCCGTAATCCCATTGCCTTTGCCATTCACAGAATGCGCAGCAATAAATGCTTCTAATTGATTTAAGGTTTGGAGCTGCGTAGGATCACTACAATCCCAGTGCGGATAAAATTTGCAAACAGTAGAATCGGCAAATGCACTACTTGTAAATAACGCTAACACAGTCGTCGCCATAGCGAGATATTTTTTCATAGAAATCAACCCTCTGAATGTGAAATCCGATTGGCACCATATCGACATGATGCAAAAAATGCAATGTTTTTTATAGGTCATTGATAATTTGATGAAATGGAGAAACAGTGCCAGGCCTGGAACTGTTGGAATCCCAAACTTCAAGTTGCAGCTCGAGCCTTCAGAGCAACTTACAGCATCACGCATTTCCAATTCGATGGTTTGTCGGGCGGCAGCATAAACTTGCTGCACTCTGATGTTTTTGTTCGACATAAGCTCCGTAAAAGGCCGCCTCCACCGACCGCCGGGCCGCACCCCCATCGCGCCGCCCATAAAGCGACCAGCACGCCCAGCGCTCCTCTCCTCACCATGGGTATATATATCCCAAACGAAATCGAAACCAAGAGATAAGGAACGAAGACCATTAAAAGACGCAACTATATGATAAGAATTATTTTCATTAAAATTTGCTGCCCGCTCAGGTAAAACACCATCATCAACCACTGGATGCTATTGGTGGACACGCTGCGCTTTGTCCACCCTACGATTCTTAACGCTCCTTCACGTTTTTATGGAGGAGGGGGGGATTTACGATTCACGTAGATCCATCGCAACGGATTGTATATACTTTTATAAACATAAGTCATTCGATTGGCGTCAGCATTCTGCAAAGATCCATCCATGGAAACGCGCTCCAAAGGATGTTTTTATAACTGCTTGCGAGCTGTTGAATCAAATCATATCGTTAGACTGAAGCAAAAAAATAGGTGAGTCAAATCCTAATGAAATTTTTTCAAGCGTTACAAATAGTCATGACATTTCCAGAGTCCAGCGAAGCATACAAGGCAGCCTCTGCGGATTTAACAGGAAAAGAAATAGAAGAAGATAGTCGTCATTATCTTAATCTCTTATTCGGCGAAATAGAATTACCATTTAATATCTTAACTGCAGATGAAATTAAGAGCATACCTAATTTATTTCGGGATAATGCTGACAGCTCAGAGCATGATCGTCTCAGCCGAGTACTTGATAAAATGGTAGAAGCGCATCAATTAGATAGTAGTATTATCAATTATTTTAATGAATTACTTATAAGCAATTCTCAAAAAGCAAGCCTACCATTTTATATCACATTTAAAATAACAGCTATTTTATTGCATGTATATTGCAACCAAAAGGATGGGAGTGTATTCACCAATAACAATAAACAATTAATTGAGGCTGTACGCTTTTTCCTTTCTTCTAATGGTAAAATTTCAAAAAAAATTCCCGAAAAGTTGATTCATCCACTGATTTTTTTAAAAAAATATTTGTACCATGATGACCGTGCCGTTCGCCTACAAGCAAGACACTTGTGTGAAAGCTTACAAATTCCACTTAATCTAACGCAAATGTTAAATTTAAGTATGGATGGTGTAACAAATCCTCATAGCCAAATAGAGGATGTGATCATTGTCATAGGTGCAACAGGATCTGGTAAAAGTACTATTATTAATTATTTATCCGGTATCGATAATCAAATGATATATGATGAAACAACGGGTAATATTTTAGTAGAACCAAAAGCGGGGCAAAGCAATCAGAATCCAGCAAAAATCGGGCATGACTGTACTTCAAAAACATTGTATCCACAAATCATGGAAAATGAATTTGCTTTTGTCGATTGCCCGGGCTTTTATGATACTCGATTTGATGATCAGGGTATGTGCGCCGCATTGGGTGTGCCACTCGCTGTGCATCATGCGAAAAAAATACGGGCTGTCGTGGTTGTATTAGATTGGCAATCGACTGACCCCACATCCAGTTGTCGTGGCGCTGGCATTCGTGAATTAAGTCATACGCTATCTAATTTATTTGATGTCAGCGGTGACGCGAAGCTTCCTATTATATTTGCAATTTCAAAACCACCTATGCCTAATCGTCAAAAGTGTTTTGATGCTGATCGAATAAAAAAACAAGTCATTCATAGTCTCTCAGAGATTCTTAAATTGACTAAAGAAAATTCGTATCATCTTCAGGAAAAAGATGCGCAATTAAAAAATTTATTAACAGAATTTAATCATCTCAATATTTGCATCAGTGAATTAAGACAATATGATTTTTCACTTTCTTTAAAAACGAAAATTAGCGCATGGTTTATGGCTATCTATAATGGATCATCGCGATTAGATCCGCAGCAGGTTCAATTCATTATTCAAGATCGGGCTCAGCAATGGCGGGCTGCTGGATTAACAGAGTATTGTATAGATAAATTACGATCATCCTTGCAATTACTCTTGCCTCTTTATAACGTCGATGCTCGCAATCAAGCAATTAAAAGGCAAATTCAAGAATGGCAACTAGAATGCGAGCACTTACAAAGAGTAATGGATCCATTGCAAACCGCGATAGAAAATTTTCGTGCTGAAACCTGTATTTTATCACGCATAACGGCTAACCCGAATGCCCTGTTTGTTATTCGAGGTTATCAAGATACTGAAGAAAAAGATGATCATAAAATTCCATTGCTCAATTACTTAAGATTGCTACGGCAAAATCACATTGAAATGGATCGCAATCGATTCATGTTTAATCCATCAGATAGCACGTTTTGGAAAGTAAGAGATTGGGCTGAAAAATCAGCGCAAGAGTTTATTTCTCTATTCAGAGGATTAACCGATATTCCACTAGAAATATCGCATTTAAAGGACGAGATCAAGCGCCGTGAAACGGAAAAAGATTTTTATCAGCGTGAACTTGTTGGTTATTTGCAAGGTAAGAGCGGTGCACTAAAAGAAGAATTAGAAAATCTGATTACCAAAAAACAACAAGAAATTTCCTACTTACAACAAGAAACAGAGCAGCTCTTACAAGAGAAAGTCAAATTAGAGGCCGAAATTAACAACATAGAGACTGCCCCAGCTGTTGATTGCGATAGTCAAGTGAACCTTGATGAGCGATCTTGGCTAGGAAGTTCAATGTTAGGAAGATTGATAGGCATTCGTACTAAATGGGTGTTTGAATTTTCTCAAACAGTACCGATTCAAGCGGTTGAAATAAGTTGTGTTGTTAATAGCCAGTCAAAACTGGTGGTTAAAAATCCCGTCAATAGGGCTAGTTTTACAAATGATCAACTGGCATTACATACAGTTGAAAATTCGGATGTTAGCGTAGAAATGCCATTGGGCGATAATGTGAATGTAAAAATGATGTTGCCATCCGATAAGCTAAAATCAACCGGCTATTTTATGTTTGAAGCATGTGACCTAGAAAAAGGGATTTTTAAAGTAACTTATTTTTCAAATGTAGCAGAGCAGGGCTGCGCCAGTGTGCGTATATTCGCATTTCCAAAAGATATTCCTAGCTATCAAAGAAAATTAGCCCATTTAAAAATGCAGATTGAGTCCATTAATAAAAAAATTAATTCAAATGAACGTGAAATAAATTGGCTGAAGGATTTTATAGAGAATGATGATAAACATGTAAAATCGCAGCTCTCTATACAATCAGATTCTACAAATATTGTTCGTATTCGGGAATTAATTTTTAGATTAGGCTACACGAAAGAAAATTTTATTAGGCAATTTAATACGGATGAATTTAAAGAGATAGTGGGTTCGCTAGTAAAAGCGATAGATTGGGATAATCAAAATAACGCCAAAACACCCTCTTATCTAAAAATGATTTCTAATCTGATGCAAGAAAGTGATATCGCAATCGCGTGTTTTAATAGGTTAAAAGACATTCTTCAAGAAAATAAATTTAATTTGAAAACCTTATGTGAAGTCATTTCACTGTTGAATTTAAACAAATTTGACATGATTGCTGAGTTTCTAAAATCATATCATCCTATTTCAGTCCAAGCTTTAGCAGATGAGATGCCGAGGCACGTTGATGAAAATAGCCATTTTCAAATAGCATTACAAACAAAAATTCAACAAAAACTTGCGCAATACGCTGGCGCTTTTATTAAGTTATGCGGCGAATTGGAGCGGCCTGCTATTCCAGTACCTGTATTGAGTCAGAAGGCAGCCTCATCTTCTTCTGCTCCTCCTATAAGCAAATCTCTATCCTTATTTGCTGTACCGGCTGCTTCTTTAGAGGTTGAGGAAGAGGATGATTATGTAATGGTGAATAATATACACGCGTAGCATCTGAGTTTTAGGTGTTTCTGGTGCGCCCGCGCTGTCATCCCCGCATGCTTTTAGCGGGGACCCATGGAGATACCCACGGAAGATCAGGTTGATAAGGCAGCCGCATAAATGGAATCTTTAAAATCGAAGTAAATACAGTCTTTACCTTGCGGTTCTGTAGTTTTGAAGAAGAATAAATGTTTTATTACTCCATTACCTTTTTGAATCGCTTCCTCAGCTGAGTCTGCTATTATTGTTCCTAATGCAAAACGCCAGTCATTATCTGTATCAAAACGATGAGGAGGCATAAACACTTCCCACCTTTTATCCCCATGCTCTTTTGCTGTTAGAAACTCAAACTGACTTAAAGCAGCAACTGTAGGGCATATGGGTGGTTTTGCATAAGCGGTTGTCATTAAGCTCATCATAGCTAGTGCAGAAGCAGCAGCTCGGAAAATTTTCATTTTTTAATTCCTTAAAATTAATTGCAACAATATAAACCATATCCAAAAAAGTGTAAACACTCATAAATTAGACCGGTATTGCAAATTGACTAAATTCAGATAAACTGCGGCAGTAAGCGTGGGCACGCGAAACGCGCCAGAAACACCTAACACTCAAACGCTACGGGTATATAAGTTATGTCATTCCCGCATGCTTGTAGCGGGAATCTATTGTTCCGTTACACGAAGCAGAGCCCGAGAATACTGACACAGGGATTCCCGCTACAAGCATGCGGGAATGACAAGAAAACTTACACCATGCTATTTCTCGGGGTTTTCAATGCGATTGCCATGGGTATGATGAGGTGCCATTGAAATGAATTTATTACCATCTGATTACTTAAAAAATAACGATTATTTTATCAGTAATATTAAAGAAATATACCTAGAGACAGGCGACCAATGGTTACGTGATATTCCTGTTAAAATAAATGAATTAGGGCTTGAGTGGGATTTTGAAATTACACGCGTGATGCCACATTTAAGTTATAGTTTTGTTGCGTTAGTCAAATATCAAGGTGATGATGCCATCATAAAAATGGCGCCATCTGACCAATGTCTTGAGCAAGAGATTCAATGTTTGTCAGGGTTTCAAAAAGATTCACCTACTATTTTTCACTTTGATAAAAGAAATAATGCTGCGCTGATGGAATATATTCATCCTGGTGATTCTCTTAAAAAGTTAGTAAGAGCTGGCTATGATGATCAGGCAACAAGAATTATTTGTAACATTATTCGTGAATTGCGTTTTCAAAATAAGATAAATTACCCGTTTAAACATTTATCGGAACTCGCGAAAGATTTGAATATTTTAATAGGTCATTTTGATAAGAAGTTATTGGATAAAGCTATCTATCTTTTTCAAGAGCTGACCCAGGATCGATCTCAGGATATTTTACTTCATGGCGATTTACACCACGACAATATTTTATCTTCGGGTAATGATTGGAAAATCATCGATCCGCATGGTTATATAGGCGATCCTGTGGCTGAAGTGGGTGCAATGATTCGCAATCCATACGATTGTTTTCCTGATAATATGTCGTTAAAAAAAATTCTAGCGAGGCGTTTATCGATATTAAATGATGAATTGTCCTATGGTAGTGAACATATTAACGCTTGGTGTTATTGCATTAGTGTATTATCTGTCGCCTGGACATATGAAGGTTTTAAAATAGTGAATGACAGTGATATTGAATTGATTACTACGTTAAATAATGTTTGTTTTAGGTAAATAGGATGGCATACTCAGCCAGCCTAACAGCCGCTAGGAATTGGTAGTCAATAATTGAGTAAATTCAGCTTTAGTAAGCGGTTTGCTAAATAGATATCCTTGTATCATTTCGCATTGATTTTCTTTCAATTTTTCTAGTTGTTCTTTTGTTTCAACACCTTCAGCAATAATGGTTAAATTTAATTTTTTTGCCAAGTTAATAATCATGGATAAAATTTCTATGATGTTTGGATTAACCGTTATATCTTGGATGAATGACTTATCAATTTTCAATGTATTTATTGGGAATTCTCGCAGATAGCTTAATGAAGAATACCCTGTACCAAAATCATCTATAGACAATTGAGCGCCAAGGTTTCGTAAGGCTTGCAATTGCATAATATTAGATTCTCTATTTTTCATAATCGCACTTTCTGTCATTTCTAATTCCAAGCAATTTGCTGGAATTTGTGTTTCAACTAAAACCTCTGTAATTAATTCTATTAGTCGAGGATGATTAAATTGATTGACTGATAGATTGACAGCCATATGAAGATTTTTATGACCCTGAAGATGCCATTCTTTTAATTGCTGACATGCGGTTCGTAGTACCCAGTTTCCAATGGGAATAATAAATCCTAAGTCTTCGCACAAGGAAATAAACTGTATGGGTTCTAACAAACCTAACGTAGGATGTTGCCAGCGTAGTAAAGCTTCTGCGCCAATAATTTTCCCCGTATCTGCTAGAATAATAGGTTGATAATAGATAAGAAACTGATTTTTTTCTATGGCATTTTGTAATTCACTATCTGATATGAATATTCCATTTGCTGCAAGGCATTTTTTCTTATTATGATTTGCATATAATTGAAAGGATTCCCGTACCGCTTCATGTAAAAAATTAATATCCCAGGGTTTAGATAGAAATTTAAAAATAAAACCTTGGTTAACAGCATCTTTAATTTCTTTAAAATCAGTAGAGGCACTAGAGACAAGGCGAATGGTGTCTGGGTAAGATTTTTTGACTTCCGCAAGTAATTCGACTCCTGACATAATCGGCATTTTTAAATCGATTATGATCACATGCACAACTGATTGCGATAATACCTTCAAAGCTTCGTGGCCATTATTCGAAGTGATTATTTGATAATCGCAACCAGTAAAAATTTTTTCTAGTGCATGTAAAGAAACTGGCTCATCATCCACTAGTAAGACTACTTTCTGCATGGCCTCTCCTTCGCAATGGCTTTTTTTGTAAATTTTTCTATGGAATACCTCTCACCATTACGCCTCCCTGGATACGCTTATAAATTGTTGGCGTACACATTGTAAGTATAGTTGATTTTGGCGGAATAGTAGGGGATATTAATTGATTGTAAATCATGTTGTTAGCGGTGTTTTCTGTTGCAACAGAATAGCTTGATGAATTATAATGCATTGATTTTTAATGTAATCGCAGTTTTTTGACGGGTATAGTCGAATTGTAAACAGCCCCTAGTACAGGGTTAACTGCTTAAAGGAATAAACCAGATGCGGATTCTGCTCGCAACCTTTGCCAATCGGCATTCAAGTAACATGGGGGTCGGGCGACATTACAATAAAATTGCAGATATTCTTGAAAAACAAGGCCATGAGCTCATTTTTTTTCATCACCCGAATCCTTTCAAAGTGGAACGCACAACATTAAAACACACTATTATTCCCATGTTTGCTGGATGTTTTTCTAATGCGTTTGGCAAAATATTTGAGGAATTAAAACCGGATGCTGTTCATATACAATCTGAAGTCGGAATAGGGCTCGCAGCCAGGCATTATTGTAACCAGCATCAAATACCTTATTCAAGTGCATACCATACCAACTGGGATATAGGTATGAAACATTGGGCTCATCTGCCTGCTGCTCTCGTTTGGCAATACTTGCGTTGGTATTATAAGCCAGCGAGTGTTATTCATGCATCGACGTATCTTGCGAAAAATCTTTTGCAGGAGAAGGGCATTAACAATCGAATCGAGATATTTCCATTGGGTGTTGATTTAGGTGAATTTTATTATGATCCAGACCCGTCGCTTTTTACTGGATTGCCACGACCATTTTTTATGACAATGTCACGCGTTGCAAAAGAAAAAAATATAGAAAGTTTTTTAAAATTAGATTTACCAGGCACGAAATTTGTCATTGGTGACGGCCCCCAAAAAAAATTTTTAGCCAATAAATATGCTAATAAAGCCGTATTTTTACCCTATCAAAACATACGAAAAATTCTCAGCATGGGTGATGTGTTTGTCTTCCCTTCGCGCTTTGATACGTTTGGTTTAACCAATTTGGAAGCGCTTGCCTGTGGGTTACCGATAGCCGCTTATCCTGTTATGGGTCCTGTTGAGATTATTGAGCCTGGCATAACTGGGTATGTTTCTGATAATTTAACTGAAGCCGCTCTTGCATGCTTATCATTAAAAAAAGCAGATTGTATATCGAGCGTATCGCGATTCTCGTGGGTTAATACCGCTGAAGAATTCTTAAAGCATCAAATTCTTTTAAACTAAGCAATATGGAAAACCAGCTTGGAAAATATTTTAAATTCTATTAATAATGATGCGCCAGTGAAAGATGAATTAGATGTAAAAAATCTAAAAGTGATTGGCGAAATACCGAAAGATTTAACCGGAATTTACATGCGTAACGGCCCCAATCCGGTTTTTCCCGCCAACCCTTATCACTTTACGTTTGATGGTGATGGCATGGTTCATGCTATTTATTTGGCGGAAGGTAAGGCACATTATCGAAATCGGTATATTGACACAAAAGGGTTAGCCAGAGAACGTCGAGCCGGGAAAGCGCTTTACAGTAGTATCACCAATCCAAGGCCCATGGATCCTGAATGGGCAATGCCGGAAGATGGACCTGTTGCCAGAAAAAACAGTGCTTCCATGAATGTGATACCCCATGCGGGAAAATTTTTAGCCTTATTTGAAGGACATCCACCCTATGAAATAACAGAGCAACTACAAACCGTAGGGGAGTGGACGCCGTACGATTCACAGCATAGTTTCTCTACGTCTGCTCACACTAGGCGAGATCCAGTGAGTGGTGGGTTGTGGTTTATTCATTATGGGGTCTTATCACCTTCTCTCACTATTTATTGTGTCAATAATCAAGGTGCTATTGCAAAAAAATGGCAGGTCAATAAATCTTACAGCTCCATGGTGCATGATTTTGCACTAACAAAAAATTATATTATTATTTTTGATTGCCCGGTTGTGTTTGACGTGAAGCGCTCGTTGTCAGGCCAATCCATGATTGATTGGCAACCTGAGCTTGGCACACGTATAGGTATTATTTCTCGTGATGGCAAAGAAACTCGTTGGTTCATAACAGAACCATTTTTTGTTTTTCATTTTGCAAATGCTTACGAAAATGCGCATGAAATAGTAATTGATTATGTGCGGCATGAGCATGGAGATTTTTTCTCTAGTAATGTTAACGCTACTAAACCCGTTTCCAATTTATATCGCACTATAGTCGATTTACATTTTGGAACAGTGAAACATATTTCATTAGATGAAAAAATCGTAGAATTCCCTAGTATTTGTGAAAATTATAATACACAACCACATCAATATATTTATGCCGAGATGAATAACGGTGAGACCAATGCAATCATAAAATGGGATGTCAACAAGCAAAATTCATATCAATATGTATTTGAGAAATCCACCCAGTTAAGTGAAGCTATTTTTGCTCCCTGTGCAAATGCAGCAGTCGAAGATCAGGGCTATCTCTTGTTGTTTGTTTATAATAATATTTCCATGCAAAGTGAATTTGTTATTTTAGCAGCAAATGATTTTCATCATCCGCCGTTAGCGCGTATTCAAATGCCGCGTCGCATTCCTAGAGGTTTTCATGGATCTTGGACATCTGGCGCCTGGGAATGGTAAATAAATTATTGAATAAATGCTCTTCAAGATACGGTAGGTGCAGTTTGAAACCCGTCCAAACAATATGCCAATCTGGTCTAATTACAATATAGTTAGCAGGATAGAATTCACCTATAGATAATGTTTTAAATGGCAGGCCATAGGCGGCAAATTTTTTCTTTGCGGCTTCTAAAAGAGTTTCTTCTTTTTTACCACAGATAATGAGTGTCCAATGAGTAGGGGAGAGTGCACTATAAATAGAGGTTTGCTCCTCTATCCAGCAGTGCGGTAAAAAATAACCCGGTGCCAATGTCGGTATATAAGTAGCCGTATTCATTGTAGGGTTAGGCTGATCTTTTTGTATGAGTGTCAATGGCGAATCGAAATAAGCATAACCCATTGTTGCCCCCAATGAATGATTGATCTGACTGGCAAGATTCACTAACGCATCTCGGAAGCCGTCAGGATCTTTGCTTGGGTCATGTTTTTTTCGCAACGTTACTAGCTCATCTGCATTTTTATGCGCGATTAAAAGATTATGTAAACAAACAGGTCGACGTTCTTTTTCATACGTTTCAAGCAGCAGAGGTGAAGCTTCATGGCGAATCACAGCAGCTAACTTCCAGCCTAAGTTAACGACATCGCCTAAGCCTGTATTTAATCCAAATGCACCAATGGGTGCAAATGCATGCGCGCTGTCACCTACTAAAAATATTCGATTTTCTTTGGAAAAATGTGAGGCGAGTTGGATATGCATATTCCAGAAATGTGCTTGAATGATTGTTTTATTAAATTGAAACCCTACCATTTCGTCCAAGATAGCGTGCAAGTTCACATCTTCTATTTTATCTGCTGTTTCATTACCTCGAATCTGCGCATGCCAGAGCCCGCGTGCTAAATCAACAATACCTATGCCACCGGGTCTTGCGCTTTCTAATACATAATATAAAACACCTTTCTCTACGGTGATTAACTTTTTCAATTCTTGGGATGCAAACATAACATGAATAACACGCTGAGGTGGGGACAGTGTGTCAAATGCAATACCCGCTTTTTCACGAGTGAAACTATTCGCTCCATCACACGCTATTAAATAACGTGAATGAAACGTTTCCAATTGATTTATATTATTTTTAACAGTAATTTGTACTCTGTTAGAATCAAGCGATACGTCTTCTACGGCCTGATTTTTTAAAAAAGTAACAGTGGGTAAACTTTGCAATCGGGTTCGCAGCGTTTCTTCTGTTAGCCATAGTGGTATTTGTATCATGCGCTCTGGCGATAGTTGATTATTCAGTTGTTCATTGGGGCGACTAACCGCGTAAGTTTTTCCATTGAGTAGAGAACACCATACTTGTTGTAACGGAAAATCATATGGCAATAATTGTTTAGCCTTAAGACTAGACGCTATTTGCCAACGTGAAAAAAATTCCATCGATCTTGCATTAATAAATTGTGCGCGCGGTGATAACAAAGGAGCTTCATGTTTTTCAAGAATAAGAGTCTTCACATTATTCAGACCCAACTCTATACCTAGGGCGACACCTGTTGGACCGCCACCGATAATAATGACATCGTATATTTTCATATAAACTACTATTTAATTAAGTTAATGGTTGATTTTTTTAGCATTACTTTATATTATCAATACTTTCAGGGACTTTGAAAAGAGGGAACTACTATGTTTAAACGTTTATTAATCAGTACTATCATTTCTGGTGTTATTATCACAAGCGGTTCAGCTTTTGCTGCACATCATAAAAGAGTAGTATCATATAAAGACGAAATGCAACCTATTGTACAAATGTCTGCTCCAATGTTCCAACCTTACGTCGGTTTAAATTACGTTTATCTCAATAGCAACTATAAAAGTTCAGCGACCGACACTGTTGGTTCGACGACTACTACATTTAATCCTAGTAGAACAGCGCCGAATAATTTTAGCGGTGGAAGTATGGATGCAGGTTTTAAGTGGGGTCAATATATAGGGATGGAATTTGGTTATTTCCAAACAGGATCTCAATCAAAAACCACGAAGACCGGCTCTGTCACAACAGCTATCTCTGAGCTACATAAAGGCTTGTATACAGATTTTATGGGCTATTTGCCAATTCAGCAGTTTGATCTTATCGGTGTTGTAGGTGCTGCGACGAACTCATTAGGTAACTCAACCATTACATTTGGTACAACAACAGCAACCATTCGTACAGATGATGCCGTTGTTCCAAGACTTGGTTTGGGCGCAGATTACCACTTCAATAAAAATATTGGCGCGCGTGTAATAGGTAGATATAGCTTTACGCAAAGCAGCTATGTCAACCATAATTTTATTCTTGACGCCGGCTTATTTTATACTTTCTGTTAACAAATAAAAGGGGTTGACTATGATAGTAGATGAACGAGATAACGGCAGCTTTGGGGAGATTATTCACAACGCATCACCCGTTGATCAAAAGCAAGGGATTGGAGCTACCTCTGGCTGTTGTTGTTGCTGTTCTGCTTCTTCTGTCGCTGAGTCAGATGAAGAGTAAAAAAGAGTACTAGGATAAAGACGCTATGAGTTTCATTGTTAAACCTTTTGTGATTTACAATATAGCGTCTTATTCTTACTGTTACTCGAGCCATACTTCAGCAAAGATTACTAACGACAATTTACTGCAACTCTTGCAGCATCTTTTGCAAAAAAATACACATGAACTACAGAAACAAGAATTTGAACAATTGGCAATGCAATACCACTTACAAAGTGATGTCGTGTTGCGATTTCTTGTTGAAGATTTACGTGTATTGTCTTTAAAAAACGAAGATAGATTCCAATATCTTTATATTATGTCGGATAATTCTTACGTCCAAGATGCTTTATGCGATGAATTCTCGAGACATTATGGGTTGACAGTGATTCCCCAAATGGATTTTTCGCCAATCACCACCGAAAAATCATTGATTGTTTTTTTTAATCAAGAATACAAAGAACACGAATTTAAAAAACTGTATGATTTGTCGCATTCTCCAGATAGTTATTTTGTGACAAGTTTTTTGGCCGATAAGTATTTAGTCATTGATAATATTTATAATAAAAATAAAGGCGCACCGTGCCATTTTTGCGGTACTGAACAATTGCGCACAACAGCAGTAACATCGCCCGATATTACCCATTTCGGCTGGTTGGTTTTTTATCGGCAACTCTTAAAAGGCGGTTTCACCTCTTTCCCTTCTGCACCCTTGACGATGTTAAATAAGGCTTTGGTGACTTATTCGTTAGGTAAATTTATCAAGCAATTTATTGATCCTTTTAGCTATGAGTTATATCAGGATCACATTAACGAATTTTGGCATGTCAATTTAGATAAAAATAAAATTGAAAAAGAACCCGCAATGCATTGGCATTTATGTGAATGTCTACATAATTTTTAAGAGCGCGATTGGATGAACAAAAAGCAGAATGTGAATTTTTATAATGTCAATAAGCATGTTGATTTAAAAGTGAAACAAGATATTTTACGTTTTCATAATAAAGGCAATATTCTTATTGATAATCAATTCGTTCCTTCGCTTTGTTTTCCGCCATTACCAATAACGGTATTACAAGATTTAGAAGGCCATGATACAGAGATAAGTCCTTTTCATCATGAATCGATTCCCTGCACATCAACACAAAACATTTCAATACGGCGTAATCGTTCAGCGAGTGAGTTTGCAGCAACAAAAATTGATTTTTCAATTTTACAAACATTACTGAATGAATCATTTGCTGCTGACGATGCATTGCGTCGTCCTTATCCCTCCGGCGGAGCACTTTATACAATTGAAGTGTTATGTTGTATCTTTAACGAAAAACTACATGAATCGCCAGTCAGTGGCATTTATCATTACAGGTCTAATTTAAAAAAATTGCAGTTATTGCGTGAAACGCCGTCTGAAGAAATTATTCAACGTGTTTTACATGCTGAACCAGAAAAAAGTCGTGAAGCTAATTTCATTTTTATTTATATGATCAATCTACCTAAAGCCATTGTTAAATATCGTTATCGAGGTTATCGATTAGCGTGGATGGAAGTGGGTGCTATGTTCATGCAAGCAGATTTAGTTGCTAAAGAGTTAGGCTTAAAAAATAGATTAAGTAGTAGTTTTAATGATTTTGAGATAACTAAGTTTGCGCAACTAGATTCTCATTCTTTTATACCCGCTGTTGTGCAGTTATTTGGAACATAGTGTTATATGGAAGATACTTTTAACCACCTTACATATTATTATCCTCATACATTTCAACAAATGCGTGGTTTTCCTGCCTACTGTCCCGTGACCAATTACATGCAAAGTTTAGCTTCGTCAGGAATCGGGGGAGGCTTTGGCCCCCGCGGTGTGCAAGCGGCTTATGGGGAATTCATTGAGCGTAGTCACTTTTATCTAAGTATTCCCGCAGACATTAAAGACGAATTTCGTCAACACAATCACGAGACTTTCACTCAATCGTTGTGTCACATGATAAATCAATTAAAAGAGACAGACAGCGATCCTTCAACGCATCAATTTAATTTAACCAAAGTAAAAAATGTTTTTAATGATGAAGTAGCGTACTTACCTACGGTGCTATTTACCTTGGCTTTCTTTGATAGTGCAGACAGAAAATTTATTCCTTTTATGGATAGTTGTGGTGCGGCTGTACATATTTCTTTTGAAAAAGCGCGCGACAGTTCACTGTTAGAATTTATTGAACGACAAGCATTAGTGGCATCGTGGATGACTCGTCAGTATAAACACAAAATTGATGCAGACGTGCTGTTAAAAATTCCGCATTACTCCCGTTTGGCAGAGCAATTACTCAATAGTGGCGAAGTTCATGTTTTTGATCTTTCCGTGGGTCTGCCAGGGTTTGTTATCATGGTGTTATATTTTTCGCATTCAATAGAAGATTCGGTTCAATATTCGATTGGAATTTCAGCGGGTTTTTCGCCACTTGAAGCGCTGACGAAAGCATTGAATGAACTCTGGTTGGATTATAGCTTTCTTTATACATCATTCGCTGTTTGGGGGAAGGTCGAAAAAGTTCCTGACGGGAAAAAATATACTATTCGACATCTAGAGGATAATAACGTAGAAAAAACTAAAAAAATTATGTCATATGATTTAACAGCTGCTTCTGATATGACAGCAGAAGATTTTCTTAAATTACCTAAAATAACAACCTCTGACGCATTAGCAAGTATTCGAACTATTTCAGATCAAGTATTTTTATATCATAAAAATGATCCTCGTGGTGATTATCATTATACAAAAATTATAAGCCCTGATTTTTTCTTGCATATGTCAGTGAGTGACAAGCTCAATATAGATAATCTTTATTTTAAAAAATTAGGTTATGATCCGAATAATCTGTATCGTCACGTGATTCCCTTCCCATAAAAAAGGAGCTTTGGTGTGGCCACTATCAAACAAATTACATCTCTTTATCCGCATTCAAATATCATTGTTGCTGATATCAGCAGTTTTTTTACGTCACCTTATAAAGCGGCCATTGATATGGCAACACAGATCGATGAAGATGCTTTAAATACAATTAACCAAATGATTAAAGCGCCCTGGGTAACAAAGCAATACAATTATCAAACAGATTACTGGGTAGATATAGAATCCATTGGAAATATAACAGCAATTAAAACCAAAGAATTAGTGGCTTTTTTAAGCGCTAAAATAACAGAAAATACGTTATTAGTTGTTAATTTGAATCATTCTGCATTAGATGACGATAATGCATTATTTTTTGAATTCTTGCGTCGCTATTTGCCTAATTTAACTATTCATTTTAATAGCACAGAAAACCAAGAAAATAGCCCTAGTTATTATTTAATTCATCAAGAACAAAAAAATCTATCTTATTTAATAGATGATGTTTTGGTTCTCAATAACAAGTTAATTTTTATTGAGGTACGTGATAGCAGCGCAAAACAGTATTATCAAAATAAGTTATCTGCATTTGTTACCAACAATAATGCGGTTTTACCAGAAGAGATCATCCAGCATGCTTGGTCAGCCGCCTATGTAGGTGCGATCCATTTAGCAACTCGCCTACTGAAACAGTATTATAATGAAAGCAAAAACATGGCTTATCTCGCACATCTGCAATATATACGCCTAGTTTCTGGCTATTTTCATGATGTGGTCAATGAGCCCTATGAGGATTTCACCGGCGATCCATTGCTATTGAATAGGCTTTTTTATGCAAAAGCTTATTGCGCCGTTTTGACTAATAATATAGAAGTTGCTGGCATTTATTTCCAAAAAATGGGCATGCATGCCGATAAATCGCTTTCTGATTTGCAGTCTTTGTATCATGCGAATATTTATGCTTTATACCAACATCGATTAGGAAATCTCCAAACAGCGTCTGATCTTGAGCACAGAATTGAAAGTCAGTTAGATAGCGATAATGAAATTCATACGCAAATTCGTTATATCAACTCCCTTAATCTGGCGAGATTGTATCGTTTTATGGGTGATGTTGAAAAAGCAAGATATTACTTTGACTTAGCCTATCAAAGTATTAACGGCGTCATGTTAGAAGCTGATTATGTTTATAGAAATGTGAATTATGCTTCTCTTTATGAAAAAACAGGCGATATTAAGAATGCCTTTCATTGTTGGTTAAGAGCCACATTGCATTGGATGGCTATGCGTTATCCTGAATCGCTAGGATGGCGAATCAGCAGGGCTATTTTAAGAAAGGAAATGCATCCTGGTAAGGCTTTACCCTTAGATGAAGTTAGTAATGTATTTTATAAAAATTTACATGCATTAGCAGAACGGTTAAATCTTGATTTTGAAGAGCGCGATGTTGATGTTGATCTTTATATCAAACAGGTAAAATATTTTGATGGAAACTTTGAGCAAGCTCAATATTACGGAAAAGATAATCAGGTAGGATTCATCGGTGCTGTTTCCTCGTTGACTGATGAGTGGTGTTATCACCAACCTCGCGAGCTTAAACAACTTGTTTTAAAGTGTCTTGCCGCTCTACATTGTTTACCCGATGTAAAACACTGCAACACACTTGTTATTGATACGGATCATGATACAGAGATGCCTATCATGTTCCATCAAGCTATTAAGCGTTGTATTTTTCTGAATATTCCTACACTAAATTGGGATGAAACAGTAATCGATATAGCAAAATATAAAGAAGAATTACTAAAAGGTGTCATGATAAAGCTCTCGCCATCCCAAGCTTCTTTGACAACCGAAGATCAACAACAGCGTGTAGTCTATAAACGGTATAAACAAAATATATTGATACAGCCTGAAGTATCTACCTTATTGAAAGATATGAAAAAACATACTTACATAGATGCTGTTAAACAATTCACATCAAAGATTTTACAGGATTTGGAGCGAGAAAAAATAATCTATTTCGATTTTGACCCGGAAAAAATGCCTGATTTCGTATAACAACGGTGTCCGCACACTGGAAGGGCACTGTGTGACTACTATTTTTAAAATTGAAGCTACATTTCACTTCTGTGTTCAGATCGTCGTCCTGAAAAACCTTACGCTCACTATTTTTTAACGAAGCCAATGTGCTATCACGTAAGGTTTATTCAGGATCCATGAGCGGAGAGTATAACGTTCAAGATAATCTACTATTAATACTGAGCTGTTAGAAATCAAAAGAAGAAAAATCATGCCGACCATCTATACTTACATTATGTCGAACAAAAGAGAATAAGAGTGTGGCCTGACACTCTTATTCTTTATCGATTGCCAAGAATTACATGACGTTGGCGTGAGGCTTTTGTTGCAACACTTGACTACTACGCAATTCAAGATATCGATAAGTTGTAGAGATTGCATGATTTAAACGTCTCATAAAAGAACCGTTGTGATCTATATTAGATAGGTTAAATCTCATTTGAGATAAATAATCCAACGTTTCTTCAATGGATTTTTCTTTGATTTGTTCAACTAAAGATTTAGCTTCACTAATATGGTGCCTACCCCAGTGCCCCTTCCAAAAGCAATTTGAATGATAGTCTTTAAAAAGCTTGGTAATGTTTTGATGGAAAGTTTTATCATCTTGGCATTGAGTTGATAATAGATCATGATAAGAATAGGGGGGATTTAATAGATTCATAGGCTTTCCACTATTCAAGCTATACTCGTAAATCCGTTGATTCAACTCTATAACATTATTGCGATTAGTTTTTAGCGTACAGTGACTTGGATTTTCTTGAGCTATTTTATTCTTATCATCCAAAATTAATATTGATGAAAAAAGAAAAACCCAAGTAGGGTTAGGCGCTTTGTATTGGGTTTTTAGATAGTTTATATAACTGTCTACTGCCGCCTGTGAGTCAAGCAATATTAGATTAGAATAATTCAAACCTACATAACGGTCTATGTAGTAAGATCCGTTAAAAGTACTAGAATAGAGCCTAGGGCCTACTGCTGAAGAAGATGATCTAACACCAGCAAACGCATAATATTTTCTCACTGAAGACATAGGTTACCTCGTGTGTAATTAAATTTTATTTATGAATGTCGACATAGATAGTACACAATAAGCGCTGACAATATGATGACAGAATCATTACAATTTTGCAGGGGTGAGTAACAGAGTAAGCGTATGGAGAACTGCTTTTCTCCATATGCTTACGTTTCCGCTCATAGATCCTGAATAAACATTCCGCCTCAGAAGAATTGTTTCGCTAAAAAATGTGGGCGGAATATTTTTCAGGACGACGAAGCGGGTGGGTTTATTACGTAGTTTTAATGGGAACTGACACTCTTATTCTTTAACAACGGTGTCCGCATCATTTACTAATATAGCAAGTATAGCAGTTTTTCGAAGAATAAAAGTGTCAGTCCTTTTATTCCTCTTATTTCTATTTTGTAATTTACTGATATATATTGTAATTCCTCCCATCTTAAGCACTTTTCAAGTGCATGGTATATACTTATTTAAGAATCGCTTAAACCCCAGGAGGTTGATATGTCAAACAGTGCGCGAAAAACGATAGATAAACTATCTAGTGAAGAGCTAAGCGATAGTATAAATTCAGCATTTAATATTATCGAGACAAAAAAAAATGCGTTACAGGATAATGAAAAAAGTATCATTGATACTTTTGTGCAAAGCTGCCGCACGCAAGTAAAAAACAATAAAGACAATAAAAAAGACGCCATAGCAGCCATAATGGGAAATATTCGTGCAATAAGAGACGAGGTGACTGCCAAAATAATAGATAATAATACTTCTTCATCTAAATCCAAACAGGCTGGATTGGTTATTAGAGATCAGTTACACGAATTACTAACTTATTATGGAGAAGGATATCGACGACTGCAAAGTCAAAAACAGGCATCGGAAATGCAGAAATTGCCTGTGCCTGAGAAGTTAGAAAAGGCTATGACAAAGGTGCTGAATCAATGTATGTTCGCTGATGGAGAGACAACCAAGGCGATTGCACTCCATCTCAATAATATCAGAAAATACTATAGGGAAGGTTCGCAAAATGAATTAACTCATGAAATTAATAGCTTAAAACAGTATGTTGAATTATGTACGCCGGGTCTTAAATTTAATGCGGCAGGTGCTAAAGAGGGGATGAAAAACGTGGTTGCAGATTTAGAAAAAGAACTCAGTCTTACATTACAACACAAACCACCAACACCGATGTAATTGGCGGAACGTTTACTTAACGTGTATAAGTTTAATCTTGATCTGTAAATCTCCCCACTTCATCGTCCTGAAAAACCTTACGCGCACTATTTTTTAACGAAGCCAATGCGCTATCACGTAAGGTTTATTCAGGATCCATGAGCGGAGAATATAACGTTCAAGATAATCTACTATTAATACTGAGCTGTTAGAAATCAAAAGAAGGAGTTAAATATTGTCAATTCCATTTATTCCTTACTTCAATTAAAACCTTATCAAAATCACTCACTTTAATTTTACCCATGCGAGGATATTCTAAATTAATGATAAGGAATATAGTGACAGAAGTTATCAATACGTAGCTAAATATATAAAGATTGGTGTCTGCCTTTTTCTCTGCTGTACTATAACCAGATAAGAAAGAGCCTAACGTAGCCAGTGCTAATAACAAACAAAAAATAACGAGCGGCGGATGAACTCTTGTCATTTGATAACCGCCATCCGCAGCATCAAACATGGCATATACGCCGGGAATTACAAGAGAGGTCACGGTATCGTTATGCGTGGCTTCAGTGGCGGCGATAACTTGACTCCACAACATCCGCTTAATGTTATCTGAATTTTTTAGTTGATCGCTAAGAGATGGTCCACCGATGGCAACGAGTTTATAAACTAACAAACGTGAATCCAGATAATGTTTGAAAGTATCTCGTAAATCAGCTTGAGTGCGTGTTGTTAATAGATTAATCCCCAAGTACGCTGTTTGATATGCGTTGGCTTCGTCTATAATATGAATTTTTCTTGTTTGAAACCTATCGTAGGCACCTGAGAACGTGAAGGCAATCAGTAATCCTAATAAAGCAAAAACGGCACCTTCGGCAACACCAATAATTCCTAATTCATTTTCTTTTTGCCGACTTATTTTCCATTTACCGATCCGGCGACCTATAAAAGAACTACATAAAAGCAAAATAAAGACTGCCAAATAAAACCAGTAAGAAGTGATTATCTTAATCATCGGTATAAGACCCCAAAAAAAACCTGAGTTGCAGTAGAATCATATCAAAATTTAATACGCTATTCATGCCATCTTCTAACATTAGGTGTTTTCCCTAATGCTAAAATTATTTACTTTCATCTATCATATTAATCTAACGAGTTTACTCATTATTTCTTCTATATTCCTGGAGGATGGACCATCATGAAACAAACAATAGCCAAGTTAACGCTCATTGCTTTAGTTATTAGCTTAACAGCTTGTTCCACGAATACACGCGACCAAAATACCGCTGCAGGCGCAGGCACTGGCGCAGTTGTCGGTGGAGTAGTTGGTGCTTTGGCGCACGCAGGCAGTGGTTGGGTTATCGCAGCAGGCGCAATAGTGGGTGCCTTAGTTGGTGGTGTGATTGGTCACTCCATGGATAGCACTGACAATAGTCATATGAATACAGCGATGGATAAAAATTCAATTAATGCACCATCACATTGGACAAATGATAAAACCGGCATTTGGTATAAAATAGTGCCGACTAGTGGTGTAATGGCTTATAAAGGTAGCACATATTGCCGTCATTATGTGGCATACGGAAAATCCCACCATGGTAAAACTATGAAGACAAGAGGCATTGCTTGCCGCTCAGCAGATGGCATGTGGCAACAAGTTCGGTAATCAAATGCCATTAAGTTAAGAACCGTAGGGTGAACACGCTGCGCTTTGTTCACCCTACGGTTCTTTTGACGTTTAACTTAATGGCAGCGGCAGGTCTGGCCCCAATTTCATTCAATCATCTTTTTTGATTTTAGCCAATCCAAAATAATTACGGTGACAGGTGAACACTGTATTTTATCTTTGTGATTTAACCAGGTCACTTCTTCAATTTCAGCATTCGCTTGTATCTCTCCCGTAAATTCTGCGAAATAACAGGTAATTTTTACCGGCATCCCATCCGGTTTGTCATGCGCTTGTGCTTTGAAAGTTTCGACATACTCAATTGTTGATGGCAAGAGATCAACAGAAATCTCTTCTTTAATTTCTCGGATAAGCGCTTCGTGATCGTTTTCGCCTGTATCTCTTTTTCCACCTGGAATGTAATAGATATCTTTTCCCTTTGAGCGCGCGCCAAGAAGTTGCTTATTCTTAATATATAACCATGCTAGCTTATCGATTTCATTCATTGGAGCCATGCCTTCTAATTAAAGTGCAATATTATCCCATAAACCAGTATAATTTACTTTTATTTATCAAGGTGTGTGCTATTATTGTCCGGAATTTTGCTTTACCTGAATCATAGACCACTCGAGGAGATATATAATGATAAAAAACAATAAATTAATTCCGATCATGGGGTTATCCGTTTTAATGATAGCAACAACCGTACACGCTGCTGCAGATAATTTTAATTGTCCCCAACCATCACAAATTCAATCAACCGATTTTACAGCACCTTCTGTTTGGATCGCACCACCGGTTGCACATTCAGCTCCACATGAAGTTGGCGCGGGATTGGGCGGCAGAAAAGTGAAAGAATTCATTGGTGCTGAAGCGGCTGAAGTGAATCATAAACAAGGTTGGGTATGTGTTTATAAATCAGAAGGTGGTATATCTGTTCATGAGTACCAAGCGAGAATTAGACAGATCGCAGAATCCAATCACTATTTAAGAAAATATTTAGCCAAAGTAAATAAAGCATTTAATGATGCAGAACCTTACTTGAAAAAATATCCGCAAGATGAAGCGATTGGTTTTGTGGGTTACCAAAGTAGATAGAATGTTTATCACCTCTGTCATGCCAGCATGCTTTTAGCTGGCATCCAGAACTAGTTACAAGGAAATAATGCATGACCACCCAGAACCCATTTATTCATTCCTCAGCAAAAATGCCCGAAATTACCTTGAGAGGTTTAATCTTAGCGCTATTTTTAATTGTCACACTAACAGCTGCAAATGCCTATTTAGGTTTAAAACTGGGAACAACAATTTCTGCATCAATCCCTGCTGCAATTGCTGCAATGGGTATCCTGGGTTTATTTAAAAATTCAAATGTACTCGAAAATAATATCGTACAAACGGCCGCATCAGCAGGTGAGTCGGTTATTTCAGGTGTCGCTTTCATTTTACCGGCAATGCTGATAACGCACTGTTGGACGCAGTTTAATTATTGGGAAACTGTTTATATCTGCATGATTGGTGGCATCATCGGGGTAATTGTTTCCATTCCATTGCGACGTATTTTACTGACCGATACACATTTACGATTTCCCGAAGCCACTGCTATTGGGCATGTGTTAATTGCAGGATCAAGTGAAAAATCAGGCTTAAAATATTTAGTGGGCGGTGCATTAGTCGGTGGTTTAATTAGTCTTGCACAAGCTGGATTTAAAATCTTTAAAGACACAATCATGCTTTGGTATGGCACATCACAACAAGTTGTTTACGGTTGTGCGATTGGATTTGATCCCGCATTATTGGCCGCAGGCTATATTGTTGGCGAGAGTGTTGCTGTTAGCACATTGGTAGGTGTCATCATCGGCTGGGGAGTCGGTATTCCTTTGTTGAGTCATTTGCATCATGGTGAAGCTCTCGGCAGTACACCGACTGATATTGCTTACACGTTATGGAATCATTATATACGCTATATTGGTCTTGGTACCATGCTAGTGGGTGGACTTTGGATCTTATTAAATTTATTTAAGCCGCTTTGGCATGCTTGCAAGGCATCAATTGACTCGTTAAAAACATTTCGACAAGCGGGTAAGCATCAAATCGATCGTCTTGAGCAAGATATCCCATTGCATTTCTCTGCATTATGCATGCTGTTAGTTTCCATTCCGTTATGTTTTTTAATTTTTCATTATGCGAATGCGCCTCAATTAGGGCTTTCGTTGTCATTAAAAATAGTAACCATGGTTGTTGTGACGTTATTTGTATTGATTGTTGGTTTTATTTTATCAGCATTGAGTGGTTATTTTTCCGGATTAATTGGTTATACCAATAGCCCAGGATCAGCATTGATTTTAATTTCAGTGATTATGATAGCTTTTATCACACTGGCATTGTTCGGCTTAGAAATTCATTTTAATTCACAACAAGTTCTCTATGCAGAAGCTTTTGTTATTCTTGTGGCATGCATTATTGCCACACTGAACTCACTGACCGGTGAAACGATTCAAGATTTAAAAGTCGGTCAAATTGTGGGGACAACACCTTGGAAACAACAGGTCATGTTGATCTTGGGTGTGATCGTGTCGTCTTTTATTATTCCTTGGATTTTTCAATTGTTATTTGATGCGTATGGCATGGGTGGTGTTTTTCCACGGCCCGGTATGAATCCATCCGAAATGCTTTCTGCACCTCAAGCAGCGTTAGCGAGTGCCTTAGTGCAGGCAACTTTTAATCATCAATTACCTTGGGACATGATGACGATTGGCGGTGTGATTGCTGTTGTCGGTCTTATCATCGATCATAAATTGCGAGAAAGAAATATGAGCTTGCCCGTGCTCGCTATTGGTTTAGGAATTTATTTGCCTGTTGAAGTGAGCGCGCCCATGATTTTAGGTGGCTTAATGCATTTAGTCATTGGAAAAATCGCACAATCAAAAATAAGTGATGTAACTCTATTGAAAGAACGTAAGCAACGCGGTTTAATTTTGGCGTGTGGCATAGTCGCAGGCGCTGCCTTAATGGGTGTGTTACTTGCGATTCCATTCACGATTTCACACTCAACGGAAATATTAAAACTGGTGGGTGATAACTTCGATTTTTACGCGAGCCTTTTGAGTTTTGTTTCGCTTTTTGGATTGATGTTTTGGTTTTATTGGGTGGTTGCGGGTGGCATAAAACTTCTAATAAAAGCTTAATAATATAGATATCGTATAGTAAGAAGATTAAGTTCAGATTAAATATCAAACATCCCTGGCGCGTCGTCCACAGGACTTCTGAGTATAACTGAGCTATCACGGCGCGCGATCCGGGATAGCGGCATTGAGAAGACCACATTCGGGTTTTCTTTATCCGAGGCTTTTGAGAAGTGACATTAATAAATCCCATCTTTTTGATTTATATAAAAAACCACTTACACGGCTTTGTCGCGGCGTTGTTGCATAAGTCGTGCCCCCATCCGCGTTTTTTTGTGGGGAGGATAATTTGATTGATGCAACAGCCTCTCTATCCACAAGTTTCTGTTGTTTTCATATCTTAATCCCGTAAAATCTGTTACAATTCTGCACAATTTTGCAAAAAAATAACCATGAAATAGGAATAATCATGCAAACAGGCACAGTCAAACGATTCAATAAAATTAAAGGCTATGGCTTTATCGCCCCTGATACAGGTGAGGGTGAAGTATTTGTGCATTTTTCAGAATTGCGCATTGTCGGCTACAAAGAATTAAAAGAAGGCCAACGTGTCAGTTATACACTTGCAACCGGGGAGCGAGGCGAATACGCAACAGCCGTGCAGCTTTTAGATGCCAATATACTCACTGCACGAGGCGTCGGTTAATGTTAGATATTCGCGGCATCACCATGGAGTACGGGCAAAAATCCTTATTTGAGGATGTGAATTTAATTTTATTGCCTACTCAACGTTATGGTGTTGTTGGCGCAAATGGCACAGGTAAGTCAACTTTTTTAAAAATTTTAGCGGGCGAAGAACAATCTAGTCACGGAACAGTCGAGAAAGCGAAAAGCATTAGTTTAGGAATTTTAAAACAAGATCATTTCCGTTATGAAGAAAATCGCCTCATTGATGTCGTGATTCGCGGTAATACAATACTGTGGGATGCGCTGGTAGAAAAAGAAAAATTATTCACGAAAGAGGATTTTACCGAAGCGGATGGTTATCGTCTCAGCGAATTGGAAGAAATCATCATGCATCAAGGTGGCTATGAAGCAGAAGCTGATGCGAAAAATTTATTATTAGGTCTCGGTATCGTTGAAAAATATCATGATGGCCCTCTCAGCGCTTTATCAGGTGGTTACAAATTACGGGTCTTGTTAGCGCAAGTTCTCTATCAAAAACCGGATATCATGTTATTAGATGAGCCGACTAACCACTTAGATATTGTTTCCATCGCATGGCTTGAAGTTTTTTTAAAAACCACTTTTAAAGGTTTGTTAATTTATATTTCACACGATAGAGGATTTTTGAATAACCTATCGACTAATATTCTCGATATCGATTATGGCACCGTGTTAGATTATCCAGGCAACTACGAAAAATTTTGTGTCACGAAAGAAGAAAGACTGCGCCTAAAACAAAGCGAATTAAAAAACCAAGAAAAGAAAATTGAAGCCTTACAAGGTTTCGTCGATCGTTTTGGTGCAAAAGCCAGTAAGGCAAGCCAAGCCGCTTCAAGACAAAAAATGATTGATCGAATTGAATTGGTAGAAATTAAAGATTCCAATATTTTTAAGCCCTATTTCCATTTTGTACCGAAAAGACCGTCTGGTAAATCTGTCGTTAAAGTCGAAAATTTACATAAAAAATTCGATGAAAGAGTATTATTAAACGATGTCACATTTAACATTCATCGTGGTGATAAATGTGCGGTGATTGGCCCCAATGGCATTGGTAAATCAACGCTACTGAAAATTTTATTAAATGAACTGGAAGCAGATCAAGGCAGTTTTGAATGGAGTGATACGGTGCAAGTTGGGTATTTTGCACAAGACTATCGAACGCAATTATTGCCCGAGCAAACGATTTGGCAATGGATGCAAGATAATATTGTCGCACCCGATCAAGATATCCGTAAAACGTTGGGCCAAATGTTGTTCCGTGGTGATGATGTTCATAAAAAAATAGCGATGCTAAGCGGCGGAGAATCTGCGCGTGTGGTCATGGCTAAATTAATTTTACAAAAAAATAATGTCTTAATTCTCGATGAGCCAACCAATCACTTAGATCTTGAATCTATTGATGCATTAGTAGAAGCATTGCAAAAATTTCCTGGCGCGGTATTATTTGTTAGCCATAACCGTTATTTCATTGATCATATTTCAACGCGTGTGCTAGCTGTCACAGAACAATACGGTGTGCAGAATTATCTAGGTAATTATCACGATTATCTTGACCAATTCGGTAAAGATTACCTAGCAACAGCTTAAAAAAGCTACCGAGCCGCGCGCGTCAGCACATACCTTTATACACAAGTTAAAGAAGAACTGTCACCCCGCAAAAATTTCGTCCACAATAAGATTGAGAAAAATGCTGTTTCACGAAATTTTGTGCGGGGCCTGGTGAATAACCTTGGGGTGGAGCGTCTTTTTTTCAAAATTTGCACCGGGCCCCGCACAAAAACGCGAATTGGATTTTGTTTCCTTTTCACAAAAAGTGGCGCGTTTTTTGCGGGGTGACAGTTCTTCTTTAACTTGTGTATAAAGGTATGCGCGTCAGCAAGCGTCACTGGACTGAACGTCTTGTGACGCTTGCTGACGCACGCGGCTCGGTAACAGCGACAAAAGTTGATTAATGTATTAAAGCTTAGGATGTTGATGTATATCAGAAACATAAAGCAACAGCGTATGCCCATTCACAGCATAACCACCGCCATAACAGCCCAACCCAGAAATAGTAATCTTAGGATCCCCAGGCGCTAAAAACTCGACTTTATACGCACAATCTTGTTTCCCTGTGAAAACAATACTAAAAACATCATTAGCACCAAGATGAGGGTAAACAACACCGTAAGTTGCACTCATTTGATGCGCTGGGAGTAATGTTTTATTTTCTAATGTAGGAGCAAGAGACGCTTCACCTGCATCCAGTTGGAAACTAATACCGACATTTTGAGCAGTACGATTCTCCATTTGTACAAAAAAATGCGGAGTCGGGTCAGCCACCCCAAGAAAAGGTGTTGCCTGTACTGCTGTTGCAACCAATGCACTACTTAAAAGCATTATTTTTTTAAACATAAACTATCCATCCTTTGATCAAATAATAAGAAAATCGCCTAGATCTTAGCGGATTTTTTTGAATTTATAAATAATAACGAAATACTTGCTATTCTTTTTAAGAGCACGCAAAATACCGCTGCTTTGAATTATTAGAGTGACAATGGTTACAATTTATAATAATTCATAATAAATCAAACAGTTAAGTATGCTTCACCATGCGAAAGTGGCGGAATTGGTAGACGCGCTGGATTTAGGTTCCAGTAGGGTAACCTGTGAGAGTTCGAGTCTCTCCTTTCGCACCATTCTTTTTATAATCAACAGTTTCATTAATAGGCATTATTCATTATAATGTCGCGCAAAGGGACATCCTCTGGGGAAGCCCCTTATTTTTTTGTGATGAAAATTTCCTGATACCGGCTTTCCATATCATATGAAAAGCGGGCTGGACTTAAGAAAAAGCATATCCATGCGATATGCTTCATGGAATACACATTGGGTCATTATTGAGGTTATTATGCAAGTATCAGTTGAGTCACCAACGAAGCTCCAGCGACGTCTTACCGTCACAGTTCCTGTAGAACAAATGGATGCGGCGTTTAATAAGCGTCTTACACAGTTAGCTAAAACAGCAAAAGTCAAAGGCTTCCGCCCCGGCAATGTTCCTATGACCCATATTAAACAGCTTTATGGTGATGCAGCTCGCCAAGAAGCATTGAGTGAAGTGATCCAATCCTCATTATATGCGGCGATTACCCAAGAAAAATTGAATCTCGTTGGTGTTCCAACCGTCGAACCCAAGAATATTACACCAGGCCAATCAATCGAATATATTGCTACCTTTGAAGTATTGCCTGAAATTGAGGGTGTTAAATTTGCAGCGAAAGACATTGAAAAACAAGTAGCCACTATTTCAGATACAGACGTTGATAAAGTCATTGATCGATTAATCGAGCAATATATTACTTGGAAAGAAGTATCACGCCCAGCTCAAGAAAAAGACCAAGTGGTGATTGATTTCCGTGGCTCGATTGACGGCAAAGTCTTCCCAGGTGGTGAAGCACATGATTATCCTATCATAATCGGCAGCAAAACCATGATTCCAGGTTTTGAAGATGGCGTAATTGGCATGAAAGCAGGTGACGAAAAAACAATTAACGTTACCTTCCCATCTGATTATTTTGCCAAAGAATTTGCGGGTAAAGTGGCTGAATTTGTTATCCAAGCTCGTAAAGTCTCTGAGCCACAATTACCCACTATTGATGAAGAGTTAATTAAAAAGTTTGGTATTAAAAGTGGAAAAATGGATGAATTACGTGCCGAAATTAAAAAGAACTTAGATCGTGAAGTAGAGCGCGTTATCAAAGCGAAATTAAAAGCAAAAATCTTTGATTTATTGATTGACCAAAATCAATTTGACGTTCCAAAAGCATTAATTGAGCAAGAAGCAAAGCGCATCCATGATGAAATGCATCCACATCATGCAGGTCAAGATCATGGCCATAGCGAGCAAGAAATGTCAGGCTTTAATGACGCAGCTAAGCGTAATGTTGCTTTAGGCTTAATTATGGGGGCATTTATCAAGCAACATGATGTCAAGCCTGACAAAGAGCGCGTTCAAGATCATATCGCAACGCTATCAGCCTCTTATGAGAATCCAGCTGAAGTGGTGAAATGGTATTCTAGTGATAAGCGTCGTATGGCTGAAGTCGAAATGCTCATCTTAGAAGATCAAGTCACTGATAAGTTGCTCGAAGGTGTTTCCATTAAAGAAAAGACCATGGGTTATGCTGAATTGATAAAGAATCAATAAGCGGTGGGAGTGGCATCTACATAAAATTGGCGCGTACCCGCTCATTTCGTGCTTTTTTGCGAAATGAGTAAACGTGCTATTAACGAGTTATCTTTATTCGTTAATTTATAGTATGACTTTGTTTTATAATGGATTACTATTATAGTTAATAGGATTGAATTGCCGATTGGCAAGGATGAGTGGGTTAAAACAACAGAGAGGGAAAGCGTAAATGAGCTACGATCAATATAGTAACATTGTGAATTCCAATCTTGTGCCAATTGTTGTAGAGCAGACGGCAAGAGGGGAGCGTTCTTATGATATTTATTCACGCTTGCTCAAGGACCGCGTTATTTTCATTGTCGGCCCTATCGATGACTATGTAGCGAATGTAGTAGTAGCGCAATTACTGTTTTTAGAGTCAGAAAATCCAGACAAGGATATTTCAATTTATATTAACTCACCCGGTGGTGTCGTGACCGCGGGTTTGGCAATTTATGATACAATGCAATTCATCAAACCCGATGTGAGCACGATGTGCATCGGTCAAGCCGCCAGTATGGGAGCGTTTTTATTAGCTGGTGGCGCAAAAGGCAAAAGATTCTGTTTGCCAAATATTCGTGTGATGATTCACCAACCGTTAGGTGGTGTGCAAGGTCAGGCTTCTGATATTGCAATTCATGCGGAGGAAACATTAAAAATCCGTGCTCGTCTTAACAAGTTACTATCTCACCATACAGGGCAACCTGAGGAGGTAATTGCGAAGGATACAGACAGAGATAATTTCATGAGCGCTGAGCGTGCCATGGAATACGGCATTGTTGATAAAATACTAGGACACCGAAAAACGAGTCATAGTCATAATGAAAAGCATGAGAAAGGTTCTTGATTTTAAGAGATGTGACCATATCTTAATTATGAATCGACACTTAAAGAGAGGTTACGCATGAGTTCAGACCAACGAGGTAATGGGGGAAAAGATAGGGTGCTACATTGCTCGTTTTGTAGTAAAAGCCAACATGAGGTTCGAAAACTTATCGCTGGGCCTTCGGTCTATGTGTGTGATGAATGCGTCTCACTGTGTAATGAAATTATTAATGAACAAAGCCACGACCCTAAATCGCCAGGAGAAGGGTTACCTAAATTACCTATTCCTGTCGAAATTCGTCGTACGCTAGATGAATACGTGGTAGGGCAGTCCTACGCGAAAAAAACCCTAGCCGTGGCCGTTTATAACCACTATAAACGTCTTAACTGCAAAGCCAAAGCAGATGATATTGAACTGAATAAAAGTAATATTTTGCTTATTGGCCCAACAGGTAGTGGTAAGACACTGCTTGCTGAAACGTTAGCGCGATTATTGAATGTCCCGTTTGCTATAGCAGATGCAACTACCTTAACCGAAGCAGGTTATGTCGGTGAAGACGTTGAAAACATTATTCAAAAGCTGCTACAAAAATGTGACTATGATGTCGCTAAAGCGCAAACCGGTATTGTTTACATTGATGAAATCGATAAAATTTCACGTAAATCTGAAAACCCTTCCATTACTCGCGATGTTTCGGGTGAGGGCGTTCAGCAAGCACTTCTCAAGCTCATCGAAGGCACTGTTGCTTCCGTACCTCCGCAAGGTGGTCGTAAGCATCCACAACAAGAGTTTATCCAGGTGGATACACGCAATATACTCTTTATTTGCGGTGGTGCGTTTGCGGGCCTCGAAAAATCCATCCGTGACCGCGCTGAAAAACCAGGTATTGGTTTCTCAGCTGAAATTCACGGTAAAGGCGAAGCAAAAACCGTGGATCAACTGTTCCGTGAAGTTGAGCCAGGTGATTTAATCAAATATGGTTTAATACCCGAGTTGATTGGTCGTCTCCCTGTTTTAACAACACTTGAAGAGCTAGATAAAAAAGCGCTAATTAAAATTTTAACAGAACCTAAAAACGCGTTAATTAAGCAGTATCGTAAGCTTTTTGAGATGGAAAATGTAGAATTAGAGTTCTCTGAACAAGCTCTAGATAAGATCGCTGAATCGTGTGTAGAGAAAAAGACAGGTGCTCGTGGTCTACGTTCTATCTTAGAAAAAGTCCTCTTAGATGTTATGTATGAACTTCCCTCACAAGAAAATGTTTTAAAGGTTGTCATTGATGAAGCAACGGTTAAAGGTGAAGCTAAACCGACCATCATCTATGGTGCCAAAAAAGAAATAGAAACCGTTTCTCACGAACAACCTTTACTCGCAGCTGAGTAAAGGTTGGTTTTTGGTAGCGAACGCTATTTTAAAGAGAGAATACATTTTCTAACTACTATTAATAAACACTTATTCACAGTTATCATCATTCAATGATGTTATTTCTGAGGACACTATATGCCGTCAAACAAAAATGACAGAAATCTCTTAGGGATCCCTGTATTACCTTTAAGAGACGTTGTTGTTTACCCATTCATGGTTATCCCTTTATTTGTGGGACGTGATCGTTCGATTAAAGCATTAGAAGTAGCGATGGCTGCCGATAAACAAATTTTATTAACGACACAAAAAAGCGCTTCCGAAGATCAACCAACCGAAGATGATTTATTTCAGATCGGTACATTAGCGACCGTGTTGCAGCTATTAAAACTACCCGATGGCACAGTAAAAGTTCTCATTGAAGGGGTCCGACGTGCAAAGGTGGCTCGTTTCATCAGTAATGAAACCTATTTTTTAGCGGATGTTGAGTTAATTTCGGATGTTAATACCTCGTCACGCGATATTGAAATTTTAACACGCTCATTAAAATCACAGTTTGAGCAATACGTAAAATTAAATAGAAAAATTCCAACCGAAATTTTAGCCTCTGTTGTTGCTATTGAGGATGGTGGGCGTCTTGCCGATACTATTGCTGCACATTTAGGACTAAAAATAGAAGAAAAACAAAAACTTCTCGAAATTATCGATCTTGTGAAGCGTCTCGAAAAACTGGTCGGCATTATGGAATCAGAAATTGATTTACTGCAAGTTGAAAAACGTATTCGTGGTCGTGTGAAACGACAAATGGAAAAAACCCAACGCGAATATTATTTGAATGAGCAAATGAAAGCGATTCAAAAAGAACTTGGCGAACTCGAAGAAGTCCCTAATGAGCTTGAGTCCCTCGCGAAAAAAATCGAAAAAATCGGCATGTCAAAAGAAGCCAAAGAAAAATGCGTTGCCGAATTAAATAAATTAAAAATGATGTCGCCCATGTCTGCGGAAGCCACGGTGTCACGCAACTATTTAGATTGGATGCTATCATTACCTTGGAATAAAAAAACCAAATTACGCGCCAGCTTAGCAGAAGCTGAAAAAATTCTTGAAGCAGAGCATTATGGTCTTAAAGAAGTGAAAGAGCGTATTCTTGAATATCTTGCTGTGCAAAAACGCGTTAAAAAACTCAAAGGCCCCATTCTATGTTTAGTGGGTCCCCCAGGCGTTGGTAAAACATCGTTAGGTGAATCGATTGCCAATGCAACAGGACGAAAATTCGTTCGCATGTCGCTGGGTGGCGTACGTGATGAAGCTGAAATTAGAGGCCATCGACGTACTTATATTGGCGCGATGCCAGGAAAAATTGTTCAAAAAATTTCCAAGACAGATGCCAATAATCCATTTTTCTTATTAGATGAAATTGACAAAATGTCGATGGATTTTCGCGGTGATCCGGCGTCAGCATTACTTGAAGTATTGGATCCAGAACAAAATAACTCTTTCAACGATCATTATTTAGAAGTGGATTATGATCTTTCTGATGTCATGTTTGTGGCAACAGCAAACACATTAGAAATCCCACCCGCACTGCGTGATCGCATGGAAGTTATTCGCATTCCAGGTTACACAGAAGACGAAAAAATTAATATCGCAACACGTCATTTAATTCCAAAGCAAATGACAAATAATGGCTTGAAAGCATCAGAAGTCAAAGTATCTGCCACAACTGTACAACATATTGTGCGCTACTATACACGGGAAGCTGGTGTGCGAAATCTTGAGCGTGAGATATCAAAAATTTTCCGCAAAATTGTGAAAGAAATCCTGCTGAAAAAACGCGGTAAAAAAATCTCTGTTGATCCAGTGGACTTGGAGAAATATCTCGGCGTGAAGCGTTTCCGTTACGATGTTGCTGCTGAAAAAGATCAAATCGGTCAAGTGAAAGGATTGGCATGGACAGAAGTGGGCGGTGAATTACTGGAAATCGAAGCGGTTACCTTACCAGGTAAAGGTAAGACTACCTACACCGGTCAGTTGGGTGAAGTCATGCAAGAATCCATTCAGGCTGCGATGACAGTGGTTCGTTCACGTGCATCTCGCTTGGGAATTCCAAAAAATTTCTTCGAGAAACATGATATTCATATTCACGTTCCAGAAGGTGCAACACCAAAAGATGGTCCGAGTGCCGGCATTAGTATGTGCACGGCTTTGGTATCTGTTTTAACAAATATTCCAATACGTGCAGACTATGCAATGACTGGTGAGATCACTTTGCGTGGCGAAGTGCTACCTGTTGGGGGTATTAAAGAAAAACTGCTTGCAGCGCATCGTGGTGGCATTAAGAATGTTCTTATCCCGTCAGAAAACATTAAAGACCTGAAAGACATTCCTGATAACATCAAAAAAGATTTAAATATCAAACCAGTACGTTGGATTGATGAAGTGTTAGCTTATGCACTGAAAGATTACCCACTGCGTCCAATGGTAAAAAGCAAAAAAGTAAAACCCATTGTTAACAGTCCACGTAAAGTTCGTAAAACAGTACGCGACAGAGCACACTAGCTGTATACGTAGCCCGTATGTAGCGAAGCGTAATACGGGATTGGCCTACTACTACCCTACCAATCCCGTATTACGCTTCGCTACATACGGGCTACTTTGCTCAATGGACATGCTACGTTACTGACTAACCTTCACAACTTCACTTGACACCAGTTTAGCGCAATTGGTAATCTGAGCCGCAACCGTGAGGAAGCGTTCGTTGCCAGTGATGCTTGCTGACAAATGTGTAAACTTTTTCAACTTATGGATAGAGAAGAGGATTTATGAATAGAGCGGAACTTATTGAGCTTATTGCAGATAAAGCTGAACTAACAAAAGCAGCAGCAGCTCGTGCATTGGATGCGTTATTGGATGGTGTGGCGGTATCTTTGCGTAAAGGCGATCCCGTGGTACTGGTTAATTTCGGTACATTTGTTGTTAAGCAACGTGCAGCACGTGAAGGACGTAATCCACAAACAGGTCAAAAAATTGATATCAAAGCAGCTAAAATCGTCGGTTTCAAAGCTGGAAAAGCATTGAAGGATGCTGTCAAGGATAAAGACCGCTGAAAGAGTTAATTTTTTTCATTCTTTTTTAAAAAATCTTTTGCATTTTATTTTAAAAACGAATACCTTACTCGACCTAGTGATTAGTAACCGTAACGGTTCAAAGCAGTAGAGAACCGCAAGTTACTAGGCGATTTTTTGCACAAAACATGGTGACAGTTGGGTGCTTAGCTCAGCTGGGAGAGCATCGCCCTTACAAGGCGAGGGTCGTGGGTTCGATCCCCTCAGCACCCACCATATTTAAGGATCTAGATACGTGATATATCTGGGTTTAGCTTCAGGAGTGGTAGTTCAGTTGGTTAGAATATCGGCCTGTCACGCCGAGGGTCGCGGGTTCGAGTCCCGTCCACTCCGCCATCAACACAAAAGGTGTGTCTTAAGCAAGATACGCCTTTTTTTATAGTTAACGATTTAATGAGACTACCGTTATGCTACAAAGCATTCGCGATCGTACACATGGATGGATTGCTGGAATTATCATCTCGTTAGTAATACTTTCATTCGCTCTCTGGGGAATTCATAGTTATTTAGAGGGTGCGGGTACTTCTGATGTTGTTGCGAAGGTAAATGACAGTGAAATCACAAAGCGTCAACTAGCGGCTGCTTATGAGCCATTACGCAATCAAGTCCAAATAGCAACGAATACCAGCATCTTACCTGAGTCTGTTGAAGCAGGCTTAAAGCGCCGTGCGTTAGACTCATTAATTGGCGTGCAAGTTTTAAAGCAAGCATCTGTTTCACAACATTTCCGTGTTTCTGAGCTGCAAGTTGAAATGTATATGCAAAGAATGCAAGAGTTTCAGGTCGATGGCCAATTTTCATTGCCGCGTTTTAAACAATTATTAGCCAGTAACTCGTTATCAGTGGGTGAGTTTCTACAGTTAATTCAAAATACATTATTGATTGATCAACCCAAAGCGGGCATCGTACTAACATCATTTGCATTACCAAATGAAGTAGATAGTACTGTGGCGCTCTTGAATCAAGAACGGGATATTGCCTATTTGATATTACCACGCACATCTTTTTTGAAAGATGTGTCTGGTGTAACAGATGCTGAAATTACAACCTACTATCAACAGCATCAAGATCAATTTAAGACACCAGAGCAGGTTAGTATTGACTATCTTGAGTTATCAACTAAAGCATTAGCAGCAGACGTGCATCCATCTGCAGATGAATTAAAAAACTATTATAATGATAATATTGCTACGTATACGCTACCTGCAGAATGGAAATTAGCGGAAATTTTAGTACCCGTTGCTGAGCAAACGACTGAAGCGGAAATTAAAAAAGCACAACAAAAAATTACCGAACTACAGATGAAATTAACGAGCGGTACTGCTTTTGAAACGCTTGCTCATACGTACCCTGCAGGTGATGCCAATAAAGATTGGGTGACGTTAAATCAAATACCTGCTGACCTTCAAAAAATAGTCGCCTCATTAACTAAAAAAGATGCGGTAAGTGAACCCGTTAAAGTTTCTAAAGGTTTGATGTTAGTCAAAGTGATTGATACCAAGCCTGCGCAAGTTCAATCCTTTGAACAAGTCAAAGATAAAGTACTTGATGCTCTAACAAGACAGAAAGTACAAGAAAAATTTGCTGAGACAAAAGAAAAATTAGCCAGCCTAGCCTATGAGCATCCAGATTCACTAGATACGGCGGCAAAAGCATTAAATTTAACAACCAAAACATCGCCATTATTTACCAAAGATAAAGCCACTGCGGGTGATATTAGCGACAATAAAAAAGTTCGTGAGTTAGCATTTTCAAACGACGTATTAACATCACAAAACAATAGTGATGTATTGCAATTAACACCTGATAGTGTGGTTGTTATCAGAGTGAAGTCACATATCCCGGCTTCAGTAAAACCACTGGAAGCTGTCAAGGTGGATGTCGTGGCAAAAATACAAGAAGATAAAGCAGAACAAAAAGCTACTGTTTTAGCGCAAGAAATTAAACAGAAATTAATTGACGGTGTTTCTGCTGAAAAAATAGCACAAGACTATCATCTCGATTGGAATAAAGTCGGGTTTATTGGTCGCAATGATAAAAAGGTAGATGCAGTGATACTGAATACAGCGTTTACTTTGCCACATTACCAAAAAGATGCTCATCCATCCTATGGCACAGTAAAAACACCTACCGGCTATGCTGTCGTTGCAACATTATCAGTACGTGATGGCCAAATGAATACAGTGAAACCTGAGCAGCGTGAAATGTATACTGATCAAGTTCAAAATACCAATGGGTTGCTAGAATATAAGCTATACGAACAAAGCTTGGTACATCAAGCTAAAGTTAAAATTACGGGTGAATTATAAAATTTAAAGATGAGTGTGTAGCCACAAAAAAAAATACTCGACACAAGCTTATTACGAGTAAATTATTATGATGAGTGGAATTCTAGTAATCACGCAAGCCATGGCCAGTCAAAATACAGTGGGAGTCGAGTATACTGAAAATGCGTTGCAAGAATTAAGCGATCAGTGTGAGCAATTAATTAGCGCAATTGCCAACCTAAATCAGTTAGAAGATGAATATGATGCGCATTTTGAACAACCCCAACTATTTGAACAAAAGGCGAAAAAATTAAAGTTATTTGAGAGTGTTACTACACCATTACTGCCTGATTTGGGATTAAGAAAAAATATACAAAAAGAGAAAGAGCGACTACAAGAATTGCACTACAGTTTTTTATATGAATTGTGGGGGTTTCCTGAAGGCCTAAAAAAACATACCCAATATATTGCTGTAAAAAATAGATATAATGAAGAGATTGCCTATCACTTCCGCGCGGAAGAATCCCATGTGGTAACAGCTAATAAGCTAAGATAAACCTGCCCACTTCGTCGTCCTGAAAAACCTTACGCTCACCACATCCATAAGTGGAGAACACAACGTTCAAGATACGCTACTATTAATACTGCGCAGTTAGGAAGCCAAATAAGGCGTTAAATCAAAGTCTGAACTATTCCACTTTAGACTTTCTTGACAAATTGCGACTTCAATTTCATGGCACCAATACCATCCACTTTACAATCGATATCGTGATCACCTTGAATAAGGCGAATATTCTTAACCTTGGTTCCTACCTTCACAACTAATGACGAGCCTTTTACTTTTAAATCTTTAATTACCGTTACAGTATCGCCATCTTGAAGTAGATTTCCATTCGCGTCTTTGATTGTTAGCGCGTTTTCTGTAGTGGTAGATTCTTCAGCTGTGTTTTTCCATTCATATGCGCATTCGGGACAAATAAGCAATTCATTATCTATATAAGTGTATTCTGAATTGCATTTCGGGCACGTTGGTAAAGACTTCATTTTTTACTCATGTATTTTTGAATATATAGGAAATAGAATAAAACCCTGTGGCTAGATAACCACAGGGTAGGGATAAAAGACTATCCAATTAAAGTAGGGTTTAGTGTTGCGGTAGTGATACTGCGTGAAATATCTTGGCCGCCATACACAATAGCAAAGCTACCTTTATTGGAGGTGCTCGCTTTGTGGACATTTAAAATGGACTTTGCAAGAGCAGTTGCATCTAAAGAACCAGCATTCCCTGCAAACACATTAGAAGCAATGAGCAGAGTGCCTATCACCAAAAAAGCCATCTTTCTCATATTTTCTCCTTTGAACAAAAGTTGGTACTAGTGAAGCTAGGGTCATTATACTAAAATAATATACAGATACAAAGGGTTATTTAAGATTAATAGGCTATTTTATCTGTTCAAAAAAAATATCAGAAGCAGGGTGGACAAAGCGCAGTGTGTCCACCGTTTTTTATTTAACTTCTTCTTCTAAATCCATAGGAGAAATGCAATGAAACCCAGCATCGACATGCAGTATTTCACCCGTAATACCCGAGGCTAAATCCGAGCATAAAAATGCGGCAGCATTACCCACTTCTTCTGTAGTCACATTTTTACGCAGTGGAGAAGTTTTTTCATTGAAAGAAAGCATTTTACGGAATTTTTTAATACCGGCTGCTGCGAGAGTACGAATGGGGCCGGCAGAGATGCCATTTACGCGTATCCCTTTAGGACCTAAGCTAGCCGCTAAATATTGTACGTTGGCCTCCAGGCTCGCTTTAGCAACCCCCATGACATTGTAAAAAGGTACGGCTTTTTCTGCGCCAAAATAGGTAAGAGTGATAATAGAACCATTACGTCCCGCCATCATTTTATAGCCGGCTTTAGCAAGGGCTGCAAGGCTATAGGCGCTAATATCGTGGGCAATACGAAACCCTTCACGATTCACAGCATCTAGATAGTCACCTTCTAATTGATCTGCAGGGGCATAAGCAACAGAATGGACAATGATATCCAAACCATCCCAGTGCTTTTCAAGCGTTTTAAACAGGTCTTGAATCTGTTCATCACTGGCAACATCACAAGGAATGGTTGCAACCGCATTCCAGTTTTTTCCCATGTCTTCAACGCGACTTTTTAGCTTATCTCCCTGATAGGTAAGAGCTAATGTGGCGCCTTGTTTATGCATAGCTTCTGCAATTCCCCAGGCAATAGAACGGTCGCTTGCGAGCCCAACAATTAATACACGTTTACCTTGTAAAAAACCCATAATAGTTCCTTGTATCCTATGTTGTTTTAGATGGCGGGCATTCTATCATGAATCGTAGGGTGGACAAAAGCGCAGCGTGTCCACCCTACGATTCTACGTTTCCTCATTTTCTACTGGTAATAATGCCGCTTCAGAATGAATCCCGTCTAGTTCTACTTTTTCAATTTGCCCAAAACGAGCGCTGATTTTTTTTGCGGAAATATGTACTTGATCGACTTCTGTATGCGCTTTAGCAATATGACGAGCGACATCGTCCATGCGTTTTTGAAAACGATTAAAATCATTTGCCAATAAACGCAAATGATCTTGAATGATATTTAATTGCTGCCGTGTTGCCGTATCTTTTAATACTGCTCGTGCGGTAGTTAGGATAGCCATCATGGTAGTAGGAGAGACCATCCACACTTTCGCGCGATGTGATGCGTCAACTAAATCTTGATGATGCGCATGGATTTCAGCAAACACAGCTTCTGCAGGGATAAACATCACGGCACCATCGGCTGTTTCACCTGGAATAATGTATTTTTCACTGATATCTTGAATGTGTTTGCGAATATCTTTTTTGAATTGCGTTTCAGCGAGCACCTTATCAACATCCGATACTTGAGTATCCGTCATTAACCGAAAATTCTCGAGCGGAAATTTCGCATCAATAACCATGTTGCCTGTTGGCTCGGGTAAAAACAAAATGCAATCGGCACGTTTATCATTGCTGAGTGTGTATTGAAAAGAAAAATGTTGCTCTGGTAAAACATTTCTAATTAAAGCGGATAGTTGTACTTCACCGAATGCGCCGCGTGAACGTTTATCATTGAGAATTTCTTGTAAGCTAACAACATTGGTAGAGAGTTCAGTAATTTTTTTCTGAGCGGCATCAATCAATGCGAGACGTTTCACAACATCAGTGAATGTTTCAGTGGTTTTTTCAAATCCTTCTGCTAAGCGTTTTTCAACTTGTAGATTAATTTCTTTCAGGCGCGCATCCGTGGTTTGCGTCAATGCTTCAACACGCTTACCAACTTGATTCGCATAATCTGTTAGCGCCTCTTTGACATTTAAGCGCGTGTCGTAAACACCTTTTTGTAACGTATCTTGTAAAATCTTCAGCGCTTCCATCTGGCGTTCATCAAAACGTGATTTATGGTCACTGAGTGACTGTTGTTGCTGTAGCTGTGCTTCGTTAAGTTTTTGCACCACACTTTCTTTGAATTGATAACCAACTCGCTGCACAAATAAAATAATGGCGGTGGCGATAGCAAAAGCAATCAGTCCGTAAATCAGAAAAGGCATACATTATTCCTGTGTCACCACATAACGCGTGATCGGTTGAATAGTTTTAATTAAGCCATTTTTTTGCATAAACTGTGCAAAATGCAAAAAGGCGGGTTTATCTATCTTCGCTGGCTCTTTTGTAAAGTACGGTATTGTAGCAAACCAAGCGCGACGATTTAATTCATTATTTAATTCTGGATGGGTTTTTACAAAGATTTGCCATGTTTCTTCGGGATGTTTGCGCAAATATGAAACACCTTCAGTTAGCGCCATTAAAAACCGTGAATTGCGTGAATCGTTGGCCTTTGTTAGCTGTGATACAAAAACCAATTCGCTGTAGTTGGGCATCCCATTTTCTTCTGGATAAAACGCCCGGCCTGGCATGCCAGCTAATTCCATTTGAATCATTTCAAAATTTCGCATCATGCCAGTGACCGCATCGACTTTTTTGGCAAGCAGCGCCTGGGTTAAATCGTAATGAATATTTAATAAATTAACTGCATTTAAATTTACACCATTTTTTTCTAACATAATTTTAACCGTTGCATTATTTTTTCCGCCACCGCTGTAGCCAATGGTTTTATTTTTTAAATCTTGAATGGATTTGATAGGACCATTTTTTAAAACGACTAAACAACCAAGTGGTCTATTGATTAACGTACCGATCATCGTGAGCGGCAAGCCTTGATCAACCTGTTCTAAAAATTCGGGTTGATACGTAATAGCAATATCGGCTTTGCCAGCAGCGACTAATTTAGGTGGATCGGAAGGATCAGCAGGGCCAATTAACTCAACGTCTAAATTCTGTTTTTTAAAAAACCCTTGTTGTTGCGCAACAAACAAAGGCGCGTGATCTGGATTTGCAAACCAATCTAACAGGACAATTAATTTATCAGTAGCAAATAGATTGTTGCAAAAACATAGTAACAACAAAGCAAATATTTTTTTCATGTTATTAATTCTCAGGTTGCCAAAAAACAGCAGCAGTTAATAATTTATTGATAATGAAATACAATACCAACGAAAATAAAATGATAGTAAACAGTGCGGCAAACATAAGATCAATTTGCATGCGCGCATTCGCATTTAACATTAAGTAACCTAGTCCATGGCTCGCACCGACCCATTCACCAATAACAGCACCAATAGGCGCGATCGCTGTTGCAACGCGCAACCCTGACGCTAAAGAGGGTAATGCAGCAGGAATGCGAATAAACCAAAATATCCGCCATTTTTTTGCATTCATCGTCTTGGCTAAATCAAGCCAGCCGAGTTCCGTACGCTTTAAACCATCATGAAATGCACTCGTAATCGGGAAAAATAACATTAAAATAGTCGTAATAATTTTGGATGTTAACCCATAGCCAAACCAAATAACAAGTAGTGGCGCAATGGCAAAAGTCGGCAGCGCTTGACTAATTAATAATATTGGCAATATCCAGAGTGTCACAGGACGAAAAAAAGCCATCAGTAGTGCAGTAGAACAACCTAAAATAGTTCCCAATAACAAACCTAATAGTGTTTCTAAGAGAGTTGGTATCGCTTCATGCATAATGAGAATTCGATTGTGATACCACGCTTTAAAAACAGTTATCGGGTCTGGTAAAATATAGGGAGGTAATTGAAATGCGCTCACTAAAAATTGCCAAAATATAAATAATCCACTCAGTAAAATGATGCCACGAGTAAAAATATTCATATACGTTCACCTTGTAAGCGAGTCAGCTCATGCAGCAACTTAATTTGTAACTCAATCAATCCTGATTCGCTTGGATCACGCGGTGTGGGTGTTGTTAAATCAAGTGGTGCATGCACTATCGCAGGATGTCCGGACATAATATAAATTTCATCAGACAGTCTTAATGCTTCCAGAGGGTCGTGTGTAATCAGTAAAACCGTACGATTTTTTAATAGTTCCGCCGCTAAGGTTTGTAATTTGTAGCGTGTAATCGTATCTAATGCAGAAAAGGGTTCATCCATTAAAACAATGGGTTTGTTTTCAAAAAGAGTCCGTGCCAGTGCCACACGTTGTTTCATGCCACCGGATAATTCATTTGGTAATAAATTAGTAGCGTGATTTAAACCGACCTGCTGAAGAATTAATTCTGCTCGTTTTGTATCATCCGATGTTAATAAACCTCGCAAGCGTGCGCCAAGCAAAACATTATCACGTGCTGTTAACCAGGGTAGCAGTAAATCCGCCTGCGCCATGTAAGCAACTTGTGCTGATATTGCGATGTTATTATTACATGTTATTGCCGCACGAACTGTCGTGTTTTCTCGTTTTGCTATTTCGGGTGTAATAAGATTCGCAATTAAACGCAGTAGCGTACTTTTCCCAATGCCGCTGGGACCCAGCAAGCTTGTGATTTTTCCGGCGGGTAATACAAAATTTAAATTATCAAATAAAACAGTATCACGAAATGCAAGGAAAGCATGTTTGATATGAATCGAGGGTGCTATCAATTGGCTATTTAACATGGTCACTTCTACCTACGCCGGCATTATCCGGATCAGGTTGGTTGTAAAGGGTCGTTCTGAAATAAGAACCTCTCAGTCCCTGATGGGACTCCCCTGAGTGCAAGGGCAGACTATAGGAGTTTTAGGTTTTTTATGCAAGAGATTTGTTAATTTCACTCCTAACTTGCTCATTATAAATAAGAATAATTTTACTGAGCCAACAGAGTATACTTATAAGAATAATAAAGGTAATTAATATGTTTTTCCGAAAAGCAGATGATCCGGTGAGTGAGTTAAATGCTATTCTACAGGCATATCAAACTGTAGCCGGTTCGAATCCACAAAAACTACGAGGAAAAATTTCCCCAACCGAGGTTTGGCGTTTTTTTATTGATGGTTTTCGGCAGCGAAATGTGCGCGATTTAAAATCTGCGGCCGTCTTCAAAAAGCCATTATTTTATATTCATAACCCTTTGGATATTACAGTCAGTCACTATATAACGACTGTGGAAAAAATCGATATTAAGAAAGCGGAAACGAGTCATGTAGTAAACATGATAAAACAGTATTTCGGCTGGTCGTTATCGGATGAACAAATTGAACAGCTCACCTTACAGAATTTATTAGATTTGGATCGTGGTTGGTTTCCCTATGAGTTAAATGAACAGGGATATTTAAAAGCGATGCATCATGGTTTTTCAGTTATTTTTGATTTTTCTCACGATCTTAATCTTGATTTTATCAAATTACTGCATGTGATGGTAACGAATGGAGTGAGCGGTACCTTGTTTGATTCTGCGGAACAAAAAACAGGGGAGTTTCGTCAGGAAAGTGATACCGGTCCTCGTATTACTTATCATTCTAAAGCGGGTGTGAAAAGTTTTGTATCTCAGATGAGAGATAACAACGAAGCTTATAAAGATATGAGTATTATTTTCAATTTTTATAACAAATTTATTTTTGACATTAATAATACTGTCTTACGCTTGGTTCTTAGCAAAGAATTTCAAGACAGTGATAATGAAACAAAAAGAATTAAACTATTATCTTTTTATAAGAACGCCGAGATTCCAGATCAAATTGAAGGCTTAATAGCTGAATTGATGTTGATAAAAAATGTGGATGATTTCTCTGAATTTTTATCTACCTATATAAAAGAGCAAGATAAAACATTTCACATACATTTATTAAATAACCAATCAAATAAAGATACTAAAAAACTAGAGTTGCTTATTACTTTTTTATTAAATCGATATAAGAAATCGATTGCGGAATCAAAAAGCCCATTAGATAAATTAGTAGCGATCATTGATTTTATACAGGACTGCGAGCGCACACACCCCTTTATTGATGCAAATACTAGAACCTTTAGTATGTTGTTGTTAAACCGTCTTTTAATGAATAATGGATTTCCATTGGCTATGCTAGATAATCCGAATTTATTTGGCTCTTTGCTAAGCCGTGAAGAATTGGGTGGTGAAATCATAACAGGAATGCAAAATACCTTTGATCTAATTAAGAATGGCTATTTGCAAGGTGTTAATACGGATGAATTATTTGAGTTAATTCATTCAAAATCGAGCCTGGCAAAAAATGCGGATTACTTCCTGACTGTGTGTGAACTAGAAAGAAGAGAGCGGAATCATGTCCCACGCCAGTATGGAGCGTAGCGCTGAGGTATCCCCAAGAACCAAGTCTGTCTTTCCCTCGAAGGCGGGAAAGACAGGCTTTTTTCGATTACGTAGGGGTACACTTACTATAACCGCAAAATATCATTCGCCAATGCTCGCATCATCAATAAGAATAACGCAATGATCCCAAAACGATAAAGCAATAGCTGTGCTCGCTGAGCAAGTGGTCGTTGGAAAATAAATTCAATCGTTTGAAATAATAAATGCCCACCATCCAGTCCTGGGATAGGAATAACATTAATAATACCAATTGAAATACTCAAAAACGCTAAAAAACTTAAGAAGGGTATAAAACCATTATTCAGCGCTGAGCCGGCACTTTCAAAAATAGTAATAGGTCCACCTAAACTCTCGAGAGAAATTTTTCCGGTCAGCATTTTTTCAAAGACAATTATATTCATGGTAGTAAAAAGCTTCACATCTGCCCACGCATGGGAAGCAGCATTTAATGGCGAGTATTGATTACTAATCAGCATATCTTTAGGCCATTCAAACGCCGGTGTCATGCCAACATAACCGTATTTGTGTGAAAAAATAGGATTCATGATACCAATTGTAATCGGTAAGTTGAGGGTTTTCTTATGACGTTTCACGGTAAATAAAAATGTTTCACCGGGATGCGTCGTAAATTTTTGCACGAGAGAGATCCAGTCACCGGTTGGTAATTTATTCACAGCTATGATTTGATCACCCGAACGAAGCCCGGCTTTTTCAGCAGGCGAATCCGGCATGACCTTGCCAATCACATTCGGAATAACCGGTTCGTAAATTCCAATTCCTAAACTGAGTAAAGGATCCGGTCGTAAGTCATCCATGTGCCAATTTGTTAAGTTTAAATCATAGTTTTTTATATTGTTAGTATGGATATCTTTGGCTGCAATAAGAAGCGTGTTTTTATCGCCAGTGCGAGACAGAATATCAACAATGACGCTCATCCAATTATGTGTTTCTTGATGATCAACGCTAATAATGGCTTGTTGTGCATGTAAACCTGCTTGTTCAGCGATCGAGTGCGGCTCAATTTTACCAATGATAGGAGCAACCGAGGTGAAGCCAATAATAAATAATAGCCAATAAATAAAAAATGCGAAAAGAAGATTAGAAGCAGGGCCAGCAGCAATCACTGCAAATTTTTTGTAAATGGGTTGGCGATTAAAAGCCAAATGTTTTTCATTTTCAGGAACAGCGTCTTCCTCTTCATCCAGCATTTTAACGTAACCACCTAAAGGGATGGCTGCTAATATATATTCTGTGCCTGATTTATCATGCCAAGAAAATAAAGTTTTACCAAAACCAATGGAGAATTTCAGCACTTTGATACCGGATAATTTCGCTACGAGAAAATGCCCGAGTTCATGCACACCAACAACTAATAAAATCGTGATTAAGACACCAATAATCGAGATAATTAAATGTGGCATAAGACATCCTTTTCAAAGCGCAGCGTGTCCATCGGGTGGTACACGGTGGACACGCTGCGCTTTGCCCACCCTACAAATGTGATTTACGTGCTTTCTATAACAAGTTTACGGGAGCTATCTTGTGCAACCATTGCCAGCGGACTTTTGAGACGAATATTAAGAACACCTATCCACGCAACTAAAGCCCAGAAAATAAAGTAGGCACTCAATATCGCCGCGCCATGCGGCATTTTAATAAATAGCATAGCAAGCAAAGGGGTAGTGCCACCCACCAACATACCGGCTAGATTGTAACCGAAACCCACACCACTGTAGCGCACATTCATTGGAATTAATTCCGCAATGGTAATCGGTAAAATGCTTGTAAATAACGGCGCAATCAAGCTAATACCTAAGTGTCCAGCAATAATCCATAGTATATGATTCGTTTGTAAAAGTAGATAGTAAGGATAAATTCCTAACATCAAACCAATAATTCCCGCATACAACAACGGTTTTCTACCAATGCGGTCGGATAAAATAGCCAGAAATGGAATCATGATAACTTGCACTAACAAAGCAATACTGTTAATGCCCAATGCTTTTGACATGGAAATATGCGCCAGCTGTGTCATGTAGGTCGATGACCACACATAAATGAGATAGCAAACAATCATGTAAAAACAAGTTAAACTGAGCAATAGTAATAATTGTTTTTTCTGATGTAAAAATACTTCAACCAGCGGTGGTTTTTCACGTGATATTTTATCAAACGACATGGTTTCGACAATTTCATAACGCAAATAAAGACAAAGAATACCGCCTAGCGTGGCTAACACAAACGGTATGCGCCAACCCCATAATGCCAATTGTTCTGGATTACATAAATGCGAAATGAGCCAACATAAAATAGACGCCGTGAGCAAGCCTAAATTGCCGCCGCAAGTTGCCCAGCTGGCAACAAAACCCTTTTTATGCGGTGGCGCTTGTTCCATTAAAAAAATCAATGATCCAACATACTCGCCTGAAAAAGATAAACCCTGAATAATGCGAAAGACAATAAGTAGGATAGGGGCGGCAATACCAATTTGACTTGTGTTGGGCAATAACCCTATGCCTGCAGTTGCTAGAGACATTAACAAGATGGTTAAAATAAGCGTTTTTTTACGGCCAATCGTATCGCCTATATGACCAAAAATAACCGAGCCTATAGGTCTGACAATAAAACTCACCATGAATACAGCCAGTGTATTGAGTAACGCAACTTTTTTACTGCTACTCGGAAAAAAATTTGCAGCAATCATCGTAGCAAAATAACTATAAATCGACATGTCATAGATTTCAAGCATAGTGCCAATTAAATTGGCCATGATCAATTTGCGTTGTGGGTTGATGCTGTTTGTCATGTTTTATACCCGTCCCAAGCTTGTCTTTCCCGCGAAGGCGGGAAAGACAAGCTTTTTTAATTTTCTTGCGATAATCAGCGCTGCGCGGAGTTTACCTCGTTATGCTTTTAAACGGGGTCCACCCTATGTTTCTCATAAATTCTGCGTTGCCTCTAATTTATTATGCACACCGGCTGATTTAAGAATTTTACTGGCGCGATTCGCAGAAGCAACATCTTTAAATGGTCCCACTTGCACATGAAATAATTTCGCGGAGCGATTGATTTTCACGGGGGCGGCTTGTAATGCAGCCAGGCGTCTTTTTAAAATCTCAGCATGGGATTTTTTATGAAACACACCCGCTTGTAAGTAAAGACTTCGATTCGCTATTGCACGATGATGCTGAGCAACATGTTTTTGCCGAGATGATGTTGATTTTGCATAATATAAAAAGTCTTTCGTGGTGGGTTGTGTAGCACGATTTTCAGGTGCTGCTTGCGCAAATTGCGTCGTCGTGTCAGGCATATCGCGAGGATCAACCGACTTGACATCAACATATGTTGTGCCATGACCAAGCATCCCCAGTTTTTTTGCAGCAACATACGAAAGATCAATCAAACGATTCGATTCAAAAGGACCGCGATCATTCACTTTGACAATAACTTTTTTACCGTTTTTTAAATTGGTGACTTGCACATAAGTAGGTAACGGTAAGGTTTTATGTGCTGCAGTCATGGCAAGCATATTATAGCGCTCACCATTGGATGTGTGATGCGAGTGGAATTTAGTTCCATACCAGGAAGCAATACCCACTTCTTCATAGTTTTTACTCGACCGTAAAACATAATAACGTCTGCCAAAAACAGTATAGTGATCCATATTACCGGATCGGCTGAGCGGTTCGCGTTTTGGAACCGCATTAGGAATTTTAGATTCATCAACATAAAAATTCGGCGGACCATCTTTAGTTTGCATATGTGAACAACCACTGAGTAACGTGATAGTGGATAACACCAATAGCCATAGTAATTTTTGCATAAATTTAGGCATGTCGTAATTTCTCCCGTAGCGACTCAATGTAGTAACTTAGCTGGTAAACAGCCATGGCATATAAGTTACTTGGATTGTAACGCTTAATGACATCAAAATTATTTAAGCCAACCCAGTATTCTTGGCCGCGAGTGCCTTGTAACTGGATGACTTTCACTTTTTGGTTAGATGGAATTTTTGAATACGGATAAAGCCCATATTCAGCTAGCTCGTCTTGTGAAAGCAATTGTGATGGTTTGCTATTTAATAAAAATCGATATTGATTGCGCGAAACCATCGTTGGAATAACAACCGGTTGATTGGTTTTCCAGCCGTGTTTTTGATAATAATTAGCAATACTGCCAATAATGTCATATTCATTATTTGATAAATCAATGTGATTATTACCAGAAAAATTAACAGCATAGTGACGGTAACTACTCGGCATAAACTGTGGTTGGCCAATCGCACCGGCATACGAGCCGCGCACTGTTTCTGGATTTAAATGTTGCTCTCGCGCTAACAGTAAAAACTCTTCCAGTTCAGTGCGGAAATAATTTGCTCGAGATGAATCGCTAAAAGCAATACTGGCGAGTGCATCGATAACAGGGTATTCACCCTTATTTTTTCCGTATTTGGTTTCAACGCCGATGGTTGCGACGATAATACTCGCCGGTACGCCATATATTTTTTCAGCGCGCTCTAATGCCTCTTGATGACGATCCCAAAACTCAACACCTTGTCGAATATGCGATTCATTAATAAATACTAATTGGTAGGTTGACCACTGTTGTGCTTCGAGTGGTTTACGAATGCTTTGCATGATACGAGAACGGATTTTTATAGTACTAAATAGTCTGACTAAATCAGTACGATTAAAATGGTGCTTCTGTACCATCTTATTTATAAAGCTTTGCACATCAGGTTGATTAACAAACTGAGCATCTGCATTTGCTGTTGTTGCAAACAACAAGACAAATACGCCTAACCAAAATGATAGAATATAGTCCTTTAACATGAGTGCTCTTTTATGTCGTTAATAATTTACGATGTGTTTGTATAGACATTAGGATACCGAAACTTGCCATCAACGTCACCATTGATGAACCGCCGTAGCTAATAAGTGGTAAAGGAATACCCATCACTGGCAAAACTCCAGTCACCATGCCCATGTTGATAAAAAAAGACACAAAGAAAGTGATTGTTAAACTACCCGCTAATAACCGTGTAAAAGTATCTTGAGCATTAATTGTGATAAATAAGCCCCGCATAACGATAGCCATAAATAGCACAATAAGAATAATACTCCCAATTAAACCAAATTCTTCACCGCAAGCAGCAAAAATAAAATCGGTTGAATGTTCAGGTAAAAAATGTAAATGGGATTGCGTGCCATTTAGCCATCCCTTACCAAATAAACCACCAGAACCGATGGCTATTTTTGATTGAATAATATGATAGCCGGAACCAAGCGGATCTCGTTCTGGATTTAAAAAAGTAATAACGCGTTGGCGTTGATAATCATGTAAGAAAAACCAGAAAATCGGTGCGCCCACTCCCACAAGACCAAGAATGGAAGAAATAATCCACCAACTCAAACCCGCTAAAAATAATGTTGTCACACCAGAAATAACCAAGATGATGGCTGTACTTAAATCAGGTTGTTTTGCGGTAAGTAATGTGGGTATTAAAATAAGAATTGCAGAAAAAAAGACGGTTCTGAGATGTAAAGGCAAATGAATTTTATGATAGTGCCAGGCTAATACCATCGGGATTGCTAGCTTCATTATTTCCGATGGTTGCAAATGCATGACACCCAGACTTAGCCAGCGTTGTGCACCTTTACCGGTATGTCCCATAATCAATACAGCACATAATAAAACGATGCCAATAATATAGATGATAGCCGCCCAGCGCTGATACGTAGTTGGTGGAATTTGCGCAAAGATAAACATAACACCCAGCGCTAACCCAATATGCAAAGCTTGTTGCTCAACCACATTTAAATCGTTACTGCTCGTGCTGTATAAAATAATTAAACCTAAGCTCATCAAGAGTAGTAACGCGAAAAGTAGTGGAATATCAATATGAATACATTGCCAGATAGTACGGTATTGACTGCCATTATCGCGATTTTGTAATCGCTGTTTCATTGTATTAACTGAGAACATGCGGCTTTCCTGTGGTTTCTAACGGTTTAATATGATTGATGGCACTTTTTGTCGGTGTCGTTACGGGAGTCGGTGCTATATTGAGTATTTGTAATAAATAATAGTCCAGCACAGCACGGGCAATTTTCGTTGCTTCATTGCTATTTTCAACAACCACTGCAATAGCAATTTGTGGATTCTCAGCAGGAGCAAAAGCAATTAATAGATGGTTATCACGTAATCTTTCGGGAATATTTTCTTCATTGACTTGGCTGTTTTCATTTTCATAATGTGTTTTTGAAAATGAATAAACTTGTGCAGTACCTGTTTTTGCAGCAACCGTGTAGGGCGCATGACTTAATTTAAATCCCGTTCCTTCGGAAGAATTGACCACACCTTGCATACCGTTAATAACCATATTCCAAAAATTATTATTTACAATATCCACGTTATTAACGAGTGCTGGTTTTTGGGGTTTATACGATTTTCCAGGGTCTTGAGAGGCTAATAGTAGATAAGGCGTAAAATGTTTACCGCGGGTTGCTATCGTTGCAACACCACTCGCAAGCTGTAATGGTGTTACCTGCATATAACCCTGGCCAATTCCCGAGTTGATGGTGTCCCCCTCATACCAAGCAACACCTTTCACTTTACGTTTCCAGCTAGGCGATGCCACTGTGCCGCCTAATTCATCATCCAGATCAATTCCAGAGACGTCACCAAAACCAAATTCATTTAAAACATGATCAATGCGTTGGATACCCATTTTAGAAGCAAGATCAAAAAAATACGTATCACACGATGTAATGATCGCGCGGTTAAGATTCACGATACCATGACCATGTCGACGCCAGTCATGAAATTTATGCGAGCTATTTTTGAGTTGAAACCAACCTGGATCATAGAGAGTAAAATTAGGTGTAGCGATACCTGAATTTAAACCTTCGAGAGCGAGAAAAGGTTTGATCGTTGAAGCCGGTGGATAAAGCCCACGTAACGCCCTATCATACAATGGACGATCTGGTGATGTTTGGAGTGCTTGAAAATCTTTTGAGCTAATGCCGGCAACAAATAAATTCGGATCATAACCGGGTTGACTCACCATTGCTAATACTTGTCCTGTGCTTGGTTGGATGGCAACAACAGCACCACGATGGCCTTCTAGTGCTTTCTCAACAGCAATTTGGAGGCGACTATCTAATGTGAGATATAAATTTTTACCCGGAACAGGATGGATTTGATTTAAAACACGAACCGGTTCGCCACTCGCATCATTTTCAACTTGTTGATATCCTACTGTGCCGTGTAATTCATCTTCATAAAATTTTTCAATACCCAATTTACCAATATAGTTTGTTGCGCTGTAATTTGTCGCATCAATATCACCTAATTCATCAATATTGATTCGACCCACATAACCCAGCACATGACTCAAGCTTGCTTCAAAAGGATAGTGACGTATTAAACGTGCCTTGATAATAAAACCAGGGAAACGATAGGCATTCTCGGCAAATTTAGCGACATCCGATTCGGAAAGACGCATCTTTAAAGGGATTTCATCAAAACGGCGATGTTGTTTCAATTGCTTCTGAAATTGAACGATATCCGTATCATCAAGCGCAATAATTTTAGCAATTTCCGAGAGCGCTTTTAATAAGTTACCCGCTTTATACGGCGTTACATCCAAGCTAAAGACAGGGGTATTTTCTGCTAATAACATACCATTGCGATCGTAGATTAAACCACGTGTCGGCTCAACGGGAATAAGATCTAACGAATTTTTTTGTGACAGTGTTGTATAAAGTGTATGTTGAGAAATTTGTAAATACGCTAATCGAACGAATAACAATAAAATTAAAATAACCATGAAAATGAAAGCAATAATTGATCGCTGGCTGATCAACTGAATTTCTTGTAGGTGATTTTTAATAGGGGTTTTTTTGTACATTTTCTTTACCTAAACCTAACGGCCGGCCAGTGTACCTGGATTGGGGGCGAACTTCCAGAAAGTAACCTGGCATATTTGGTGGACACGCTGCGCTTTGTCCACCCTACTTACGATTCAAATTGTAGGGTGGACAAAGCGCAGCGTGTCCACCAAATATAATACAACCCTAGTTAAATTTATATCCAAGATTAAGTATCAACGGGACAGTAATACCGGAATTATGCGCACATAAACGCCCATTCGAATAATGCAATGCACTCAAAGTCGCATAAAATCCTTTCTTTTTACCAAAGAGCGCGCCAATCCCCACTTCATCTTGGAAAGTGTAATGCATACCTAAATTTTGCGTGGAGAAGCGTGTACGATTCACATATGCGGGACCAATACTTGCTTCTAAATAGGGGGAGAAATGCTCGGTTTTTGTCAAATAGAAACGTAAAACGGGTGCCAGCGCATAAATATTAATAACAGCATTTGATTTAGCACCATGAGCCCACCAGTGGCCAACACCACCTGCAAAATATAAATTAAAGTGCCCCCAAATAAGGGATTCTGGTTGATACCAAGCAACAGCACGATAACCATGCACACCCGCAGGATCTTTGCTTTTTAATAAAATCGGTAGCGTGACACCAAATTGAAAAGCGGTTGCAAATGCAGTGGAAGATATGAATAACGAGCCAATAGCGGCACAAGCATAGCGATTAAATTTGTTCACAAGTGTCATCCTTAACACAATGATTTTTATATAATAACACATAGAAATCGCATTGAAAATAATACCATCCTCTAGTTGAGCAAACACAGGAAACATTGACAAAAAAGCCTAAAAAGCGCACACTTCCCCCTCTTTTTTCGAGGCGCCCATGGCTACTACCGCAAGAGGCTTTTTCAACTCCACAGCCCATAAAACCACTCTCTTACGCGCGCTTGCCAGCACAGCCTCGATGTGGCCCAACTCGACAGAGTTGGCGAATGTTACCGATACGGACGACAGCAATGATAAAGGCATTAACTTAGCCTCGAAAGAAGCGGTCATTGGGGTTAGCTGTATTGCTGTAAGCATGGTGCTTATCACCGCTTTTTTTTGTGCCTCCGCCAAAAGAAGAAACCAAAATAGCGAAAGCATTATTTCCGTTCACATTAAAAGAAATAATGCACACTCATGTGGAGATAGCATTGTCATTCAACAATTAAATGTTAGTCGTGATCTCTCCGAAGAGGAGCAACTTGCAATTGAAGCAATAGGGCTGCGACCTTTTCTACTAAAAGAAATTACCGCCGTCATCCAAGATAAATTCGCAAAGAATGAGACAATCCAAGCCGGTTTAGCCATCCAACAAGTCATTAATGTGTTTCTTCCACAAAGTAAAACAACACATGATATGGGTCCGTATGATTTAATAGAAGATATCACTGTAAAATACAATCCCAGAAAAAATCGTTGTAATTTCTTTGCAACCATACTACCACCCTTAACGCAAACAACACTGTTATTTGAAACCCTATTTGGCGCAGTGCAAGACCTGGGTTCAATGCAATTATCTCCGAGTATTCTTCCTATCAGTAGATCGGCAAGTAATGATATTTCGATTTTCCAGATCGTGTTATCAACTGTGTTTGGGTTGGGCATGTTATACATCAGTCCTGGTCAAGCGTTCATGGGTGATCTTGGTTCAAAAATAGATAGAAAATTAATTAATTTATTTACCTGTAGAAAAGAAAATACCCCCTCTGAGCCTGCAGCAGATATATCGAAAGCCGTGAAAATTAAAATTCGCTTAGCACAGGCAGCTTTAGCGCTCTTTGTTTTAAATAGTTTGTACGCAGCGGTGATTGGTGACTATCAATCAACAGTTTCACTCAACGACAGAATTAATGCGCTCGATGATTCACTCATTCCACCGTGGGCTGTATTATTTTGCTCTATGATGGAGTTTGGCTTGAATCAATTAAATGATCCTGTGATGCTTTTTAGTGAATTACTCATGGGGACAACGTTAATTTATGCTTATTTCAATAACAAACCAAAACCAAAAGCGATAGCACAGCTTGAAGAAATAAAAACAGATGCCATGAAAAAAGATATTGTCGAAAAAGACGATGAAACAGGAGAAGCAGCGATAATACCAACTCCATCGACACCACCACCAACAAATGGATTGCAGACACTTGGAAAGTTTTCTCCGAAACGTACAACCACACCGCCTGCCAATTCAACGCCTCCTAAAATTAATTTAACTAGCCATCAAGAAGACCTACGTCAACCACTCTTGTCAACAGAAGAGAAAAAAACATCTCTTACCAAAAATTAACAACACCTGTCTTTCCCGCCTTCGCGCAGTAGTGTCCGGTTAATCTGTGCATAAGTAGAACTGTCACCCCGCAAAATTATCAGCCACAGTTTTAAGAAGGACACAGAATTCGTTCTGATAATTTGTGCGGGGCCTGGTTGACGAACTTAAGTGATACGCAGTTTCTCTTAAAATTTGCACCAGGCCCCGCACAAAAACGCGAATGAAGGTTTATTTTTCTTTTAAAGAGAAGTGGCGCGTTTTTTGCGGGGTGACAGTTCTACTTATGCACAGATTAACCGGGCACTACTGCGCCTTCGCGGGAAAGACAAGCCGGGGATGAGCATTCGGTGGACACGCTCACCCTACGTTTCTTTTTTATTAAAACGTTTACCAATCTTGGATTATATTAAAGAGAATATTTACTAAAGAGTCGGTATGTAATTGACTATCATTCAATGCAGCAATGTATTCAAATGAAGTGCCGCCCGCATCAAGAAATTGTTCTTTACCACGAATCGCAATTTCTTCGAGTGTTTCCAGGCAATCAACAGGAAAACCTGGGCAGATAACTTGAATATGTTTGATATTTTTTTGTGGTAATTCTGCTAATACTTTATCGGTATAAGGTGTTAGCCATTTCGTTGGACCTAAACGCGATTGAAAAGCCACTGACCATGCATCGTCTTCCAATCCTAGTGCTTTAGCCACTTGATTTGCTGTGGCATGACATTGATCCGCATAGGGATCACCAAGATCGATGTAACGTTGCGGGATGCCATGAAATGAAAATAACAAATACTGTTTTGCATGCGTTTGCCAATGCTGGCGAATAGATGCGCTGAGTGCTTGAATATAATGTTCATGCTGAGAGTATTCATTTAACATGCGAATTTCGGGGATATGACGCCACTTTTTAAATGTTTTTGCCACACAATCAAAAGTCGATGCCGTGGTTGTTGCGGAGTATTGCGGATATAAAGGGAAAACGAAAATACGGTCTACTTTTTTACTGCGCAATTCTTCTAGAGCCGTTTTAATCGATGGATTTCCATAGCGCATACCCACTTGCACAAAAACGTCTGTAGCTAATTTATTTGATAAGACTTGCTCTACACTATTCGCTAATTCTAACGAATAATAGAGAAGAGGGGAGCCATTCACAGTCCATATCTTATTGTATAATTCAGCGGATTGTTTTGGGCGGGAGCGTAGCAAAACACAGTATAGAAATGGCTGCCAAAGAATTTTTGGCACTTCAACAACACGCGGATCGGATAAAAATTCTTTTAAATAACGACGTACCGCTGATATCGTTGGTGCATCGGGTGTGCCAATGTTTGTTAATAATATACCGATTTTTTTGGCTATCATGATTGTTTATTTATCTTAAAGCCCAGAGCAGCAAGCCGATCTACCATATTAGGATGCGTAGAAAATAAATCCGCAATAGATGCTACTGGCTCAAAGCCTGCTTGAATGGGATCAAAAATATAAGCTTCACGACGGACATTTTCATGTGGCGTTTGTTGATAAGCCGCCGCGTAGGCATCTTGATTGTTGGCATGATCGTTTTGGATTTTTAATAGTGCAGAAATTAAAGCTTGATTATCACGCGTTAATTCAACAGCACCGGCATCAGCCATGTATTCCCGACGTCTGCTCAAGTACAGTAAAATAATGATATTAATCACGGGTAACAAATAACGTAATAAAATAATAATAGGCACGAGCGTATTGCGTGATTCACTGCGGGAGTCACGATTAGAAAAGATGGCGCTATAAAAAAATATATCTAATACCATCAACATTAAATTAGCTAATACCGATGCCATTAATGTCAATTTGATATCCATGTGACGAATATGACTAAGTTCGTGCGCCATAACTGCTTGTAATTCGCTACGATTTAATTTTTCCATTAAACCGCGTGTAATAGCAACCATCGCTGATTTTTCACTATAGCCACTGGCAAATGCATTCATATAATCCGCTTCAATAACAAACACTTTGGGCATATATTGCAGCCCGGCGGCGATTTTCATTTCATCAACGACGTTATATAGCTGAGTTTCTTTTTCACTGCGTGCCGAATTAGGGCTAATTTCACGATACTCCGTGCCAAGCAGCATCAGTTTATCGGACAGAGCGAAAGTCACAAAAACAGAAATAAAAGCAACAGCGACCATGACGATGGTTGCATACGGTGTCAGCGCAAAGGTAATAAGAGCGTGAAATAATTGTGGAATGGTTGCACGTGGATATTGTTCTGAATAAATGAACATATCAACTAACAAACCTAACGCTAAATAAATCGTGAAAAACAAACTAATCACAAAATAAGTGCGCCGACTGTTGCTGCGCAATGCAGCGCGCCAATCAACAGCCGTCGTTACATACTGATTAAAATTTAATGGGCTTGTCATAAATTTTATAATTTAACAGTGTAGTCTTCTTGCTGAGCAACTTTGTCTGCACTTAATTGCCAATAGGCGAAATCAAAATCTAATTTGCCACGGAAAATTCCCACAATCATGGCTGTGAAAAATGATTTTTTTGTCGCATTATAATGCTCAACGCTGTCGTTGAATGATTGTTTCGCGTAAGCTAATTTGTTTTCGGTGTTGACGATTTCTTCTTGTAACTGCAGGGCGTTTTGATTAGCTTTTAAATCAGGATATTGCTCAAATACCACATTAATATTGGATGCAATCTTAGAAATTTGATCTTCGGCATTAATACGCGCTTGTGTGTCGCCAGACGCTTTCGCTTTTTCGGCTTGACTGCGCAGAGCGACAACATCTTTTAGGGTGGTTTGCTCATAATCCATGTATTTTTTAACGACATTGATTAACGACTCAAATACTTTAAAACGACGATCTAATTGGATATCAATTTGTTTTTGATTATTTTTGGTTGCTTCAATCTGGGCGATCAGCGTATTGTAGGTCATTACAATAAAACCGCCGAGGAGGACAAGAACAATAAGGATAATAATGCCAGTCATGACTTTTAACTCCGAGGTTAGTCTTTGAGTTTGCAATAATCTACTATTATATCTTTTTCCATTTGAACCAGGAAGCCAAATATGTCAGATGCAACGTTAAATTTAACGCCTAAAGTCTATACTTATTTGCAAGAAGTTTCCTTGCGCGAACCGGAGGTATTAAAGCAGCTGCGCCTGCAAACGCATAAAATGAGTATGGCGCAAATGCAGATTTCACCCGAGCAAGGGCAATTCATGCGCTTATTGATCGAGCTAATAGGCGCCAAGAAAACCCTCGAAATCGGTGTCTTTACAGGATATAGCGCCCTCGCCGTTGCATTATCGTTACCCAGTGACGGTAAAGTGGTTGGCTGTGATATCAATGGCGAGTGGACAAAAATCGCTCGGAAATATTGGGAGATGGCGGGTGTTGCCGATAAAATGGATTTGCGACTAGCGCCGGCGCTGGAAACATTGCAATCATTATTAGATGAAGGCCAAGAAAATACGTTTGATTTTGCTTTTATTGATGCAGATAAAGTAAATTATCCGCATTACTATGAAATGTCACTGCGCTTAGTACGACCTGGTGGATTAATCGCTATTGATAATGTGTTATGGGATGGCGATGTTGCTGATTTCTCTATTACGGATGCCAAGACCGTTGTTCTACGAGAGTTAAATGCAAAATTACATACAGATGAACGCATAACAATAAGCATGTTACCACTTGGCGATGGCTTAACACTGGCTAGAAAGCGATAACCGGAGTAGCCCGTATGAAGCGCAGCGTAATACGGGCTACTCGAAAATCAGGTAACGATGAAATGACAAAAAAGCGCATTTTTATAATTTGTATTTCGGTGATGATCTCAATGACAATATTTAACGCCCACGCAGCGACATCACCCAAAAAAGGAATTATCATTGGTTTTGGCAACATGGGACGAAATCATTTTGAACGCTATAAAAAATTAGGCATCAACATTATTGCTGTGGTCGATATTGATGATACTGCTTTGAAAGTAGCAAACGATTTAGGATTGCAAACCTGTAAAAAAATTGAAGATTGTCATAATATTGAGCAAGCTGATTTTATCGATATCAGTACGCCGACTTATTTGCATTATCCCTTTCTTGAGCTAGCGATTCAAAAATATAAAAAACATATTTTTGTTGAAAAACCGGTGGTTTTAACCGCTGAAGAAGCCGATAAACTTGCTGCATTAACAAAAAATTATTCGCCTATTATTTTTGTTGGCGAAGTAGAGCATTATAACCATCGACTAACTAATTTTTTATATAACGCTCGCAATGCACAATCAATTAAGATATCTCGATCTGTTAATCTGGAATATTTTTTACATGGGAAACGCCCTTGGTTTCTTGATCCAAAATTAAGTGGTGGATTGATTCTTGATTTAATGGTGCATGATTTGAGTGAATTGGATAGTGCATTTGGAGAAGCAACCATACTTGATGGCGCATTTAAACAAAAGAAATATAATTGTATTGATGAAGCAACAGTGAAATTGTCATACAAACAGGCGCACGTGAATGCAGAAGTAACAGGAAGTTGGATTTCAGATAACTCACAACATCCTATTATTCTCACCGCTGAGATTACAGAACGAAATGGACACGTGAAAAAATTGGTAATTGATGATTATGCTGTGCGCGGGAAAGTGTTAGATGAAAACGATGCTTATTTAAATGAGATAAGAGCATTTAATCAAGCGGTGAATACTGGAAAAGCACCACATCCATTGGGCGAATATTTGCGTGTGGTGAAATTGGCAAATAGTATAATGTTACTGAGCCGCGCGCGTCAGCAAGCGTCGTAATACATTAAGTCCAGTGACGCTTGCTGACGCGCGCGGCTCGGTGCGTTGATAAACCAAAAACCGAAACAATGGCTGTCCATCTACCGTTTTTACATAATGGTAATTATTCCATGCTATTTTAAAATTAGCATTTTCTGAAAAAAATCTTATGTAATCAAGTTGAGCTCTACCAAAATATTTTTTCACTTTTATTGCATTCGTATTACGCATGTCAACAAATATAATATCCGGTTTATTTTTATTAATTTCATCGGCTATTGCATTCACAAGAAAATCCATGCTGTTTTTTTTCAATGCGTAAGCATGATGATATGCTTCAATATTATCGCTATATAATAATTCTGGCACAAATCCTAAGCAGCCAAAACGAGAAATAAATATTGATTTTGTGTATTCTGTTCCTGGGAAAGCAAAGTCGGCATTATCTGAAAGAAAATAAACGGTTTTATATTGGTATTCTTGCAAAACAGCTAACCACCTTTGATATTGTTTTGCGTTTGCTGTTGCTAAATTATAAAGACAAGCACCTTGATAAAATGGATACGACAGTAATAAAACACCGATGGCAGCAGAAAAAATAAATGGTAATTTTTTTACTGCCTCTCGTTCTGGAATACAAAAAGCAAATACTAAAAATAAAAATAAAGTCACTATGAAAAACAAATGCACTTGCAAGGGTGAGTGTAATAAATACTGATTAAGTAGCCATCCGGTTGCCCATACAAAAACGGTAGCCGCCAAGATTTTTAAATAGTGTGTATAACGATAAGATCGATAAAAAATTAGTCCAAATATAACAGCAAATAAGCCAAAATAACCGCCACTCTGAAATCGAATACTCAGTGTAATATAATCCATCCGCCAACAGAGATAACTAACAAACAAAAATGCCCATAATCCGAAGCTGATGTAATCCCAGCGGGTAAGACTTTTTGGGGTGATTAACAAGCTAAATAATAACACAATAAGAAGTATACTGGTGGAAACCATGGGTAATGCATGGTAATTCCATGGTGTGTGTTGTAGTAAAAATGAAAATAAAAAACCTACTGAAGCTAATGCCAACACAGTACTGAGTGCCGGATACGGATTATTCGCGCGTCGCAATACATATAATACTATCGCAAAATACGTGAACCATGCTTGAGGAGAAAAAAGTATAGTCCTAAATGGAAACCCGTATTGTTGGTAATAAAATTTTGCAGCAAAGGGTATAACAATAGTTAAATAATCACGGTTAAACACGATAATACTAAGAAAAAATAATAAACCAACTAACACAATACCGACTATTTCAGGGCGAAAAAAAGCTTTCACACTGCCTTTTTTCCAACAAAAATATATTTCAACCAAGAGAAAACTCAATAGAAAATAGGGCTTAATAATAAATCCCACCCCTGAAAATAGACCAACCCATGCCGCCATGAGAGTTGAATTAGCAGAAGAATTTTGTAGTCGATGCACTACTAACAAAAAATACGGCATCGTGAATATAATTAAGAGATGTTCACGTTGCCCGAAATCACTAAAAGGGAAAAGTAAAAATAAAATTGCCAGTGTAAATAAAAATAAATACCGCGTCAGAGAGTCTATTTTATTAGTCAATAAATAACAAAAGCAAAGAGAGCATAATGCTAAACAATCAACATAAATACGAATAGCAATATCGGTAGGAAAAGAAAAAATTTTGGCAATGAATACGGCAGGAATATAGCTATATAACACCATAGGCGGATTCATTTCAAAGAAATCGTGCGTATAAGTACCGCCTGACAATAGCCGTTGCGTAGCCACCATTAACCAACTTACGTCGGAGTTAAACAAAAAATGGCTTTGCAAAATCCAAGAAAGCAAATAAATACCAAAGATAGCACTTAAAAAAAATATTTTTTTCCCGTGTGTAGTCGGCATTGTCGAATCCATGACAGAAGCGTAGGGTGGACAAAGCGCAGCGTGTCCACTGAATACTGGTGGTGGACACGCTGCGCTTTGTCCACCCTACGTTACATTATCAAACACGAGCAATTGCATAATGCTCAAATAAATAATCCACCCACAAATTACTAAGCTGTTCTTGCAAACGATTTTGAATTTGACGTTCATCAATATTATCAAAATCAATCAACTCTAATGGCTGTTCTGGCCATGAGCATGCAAATACTGCTTTGGTACGCTTACCCGTCTCAGGATCCACTTGCCATTGCAAGCATTGCGCACAAACACCTTTGAGCATGCATTGCATCGTACTGTATACAGAGCCAGAAACACGAGGTTCTTTGACGAGAAATTCTTTTAAGCTGGTTTTGCGAGCTTCTTGAAATCGACGTAAAAAATCTGTGCCGCCAATTAAATGAATACGGTCAATATCAGCTAAAGCAATTTCCGGATGTGGTTTGCTTGCAGCTAATTTTCCACTGGCATAACAAAGTAGCGCTTCTATACTATCAACCGATGTTGTGTAATCTTGCGGACGTCTCGGTGTGATTAGTTCGCCACTTTGAGTAACCCAAATAATAATATCCGCAGCACTTTCAAGTTCATCTTGGCAATAAACTTCTTCTTTATTTTTAAAGTGGCCCACATAAATGACACGATTACCCGCAGCACGCAGTGCAGTACCATAGCTATTCAGTAAAGCAATGCTCAACTGATTACCCATTAATAGAATAGTTTCATGCTCATGCGCAATTTTATTTCTAGTCCCTGTCGGCCCCATGAGAGAGACAGGATCATTAACGCGTAGTGTCGAACAAATTTTTGAGCTAGTACCAGATTCAATGACAATAAATTTTAAATTACCCTGTGTGCGTTCAACACCGGCAGCAATGAGTGCTAATGGCTCCATTTGTAGCGCTGTATGGTCAATGCGTGGGGCAAAAGTTTCAAAATTTTGTAAGCGATAAAATTGGCCTGGCTGGTAATGTTTAGCAGCCAATGGCGAATGTATGGTTAGTTCCACCACATTATTAGTGCGACGTTCAATTTTAGCAACGCGTGATTGAAATAATGAGGCCATATGGTGAGAAAAATTTTCGTACTCTGAGGCGTCGCCAACCTTGTTTAGCTTATCTTTCAGAACAGCAAGAATCTTGGGATATGTACGCATACCCGATGCAATGGCTTTTACCACATTCCCGTGAAAAACAGGATGCGTATCACCAATCAAGCTCACGCGATAATGATCTTTGTGATAAGACGTAAATGGCCCAAAGTCCGGCTCTTTGCAATGTGTAATGCCATGCGGAATAACTAATTCTTTGTTTTTATCTTCATAATGCTGATATTGAAAACCTTGGCGTGAAAACGTGCCTTTGTGTTCAAATTCATAGGCAATATTGGGTTGTGTTCCCGTGGCAACAAAGATGGATCGTGCAGGTAAGCGCACTTCTTCCATCGTTGCTTCCCATTCATCTGGCGTTTTACGCAAGCGACGATGACAAACAAGCGTTTCCACGTGACCGAATTGATTCAATGCAACCGTAGTCGGCTCTAATGCTTCAGCGTAGTAAATACCTTCTTCTAACGCTTTTTTTAATTCTTCGTGATTATTAATATAAGCAGGGGAGTCTTGCATCATGCGACGATAAGCAATTGTCACGCCACCCCATTGACGAATCAATTTAATGAAATCCGGTTGTTGGTTGTGTGCTTTAGCGCGCTCACGCTCTTTCTTGACAGCACGACCATGATGAATAAATTCATCCAGAATTTCGCGCGAAGCAGAATCTAATGGATTTAAAACATAATCTTCGCCATAAATTTCAATCAGTTTTTCATAGCGCACTAAGGTTTTTTCAACTTGTGAGATGTAATACGCTTGCACTTCGGTAGCCGTATCAACACCTGTCAAACCACCACCGATAATGACAGCAGGTAAGCGGACTTGAATATTCGTTAAACTACTCGCCTTCGCAGCGTTACCTAATTGCAATGCCATCAAGAAATCATTTGCTTGGCGCATACCAGGTGCCAAACTGCCTGGAATAGGTAATGCTTTCGGTAGACCAGCACCAACAGCAATGACAAAATGATCGAAGCCCATGCTCCAGGCATCATCGACCGTCACCGTACCACCAAAACGTACGCTACCAAATACTTGGAAGGTAGGACGACGCATCAAGCTAATATAAATTAATTTTAAAAAATTCTTATCCCAGCGAACGGTAATCCCGTATTCGGCAACACCACCGAAACCCGCCATCAAACGTTCATCGAGATTTTCTTTAATATCATTGAAACGATAAATCGGTTCTTTAATGAGTTTTTCGTCGAGAGGCTCAATTTTTAAGCCATCGAAACCAACAATGGCAAACCCTTCTAATAACAAGTGATGTGCAAGTGTAAAACCAGCAGGACCCATGCCCGCAATCATGATTTTGAGACCGTTATAAGGTTTCATCACATATTGTTTTTGACGCAGTGGATTCCAACGCGTCAGCAAATCATAAATTTCTACACCCCACGGTAAAGCGAGTACATCAGTTAAAATACCTGTTTCGACTTGTGGAATATTGACTGGGTCTTGTTTTTGATAGATACACGCTTTCATGCAGTCATTGCAAATTCGATGACCTGTAGCAGGACACATGGGATTATCCACCATGACCATTGCAAGCGCTGCTAAAGTATGGCCATCGCGTTTTAGCACATGCATCTCAGAAATTTTTTCTTCTAGTGGGCAACCCGTCATCGTGAGATCGAGAGGATTTTTTTTCAAGCCTTGCGTAGGATCGCCTTTTTTGACAGGAAAACCTTTCGAGCAAAAGTCCCCGTCATGATCATGGCAATAAATACAATAATTCACTTCATCTTGTGTTTCACGTGGTGTCATACGTGGATCAGTTAACTTAAATCCATCACGTAAGCGAAATTGTGTATCTGGAACTGTTAAGCGCTCAACTTTATCATGTAAAACAGCGACGGTAGGAACGAGGTTGCCATATTCAATTCGTTCTGGAATACGAAAACTTGTCCAGCCAGCAACAACTTCTTTGCCAGTAGGTGATACGATGGCTTGTACGCACCATTGCACAAGCTTATCAATTTCAGGGGTAAATTGATCTGGATTAGTCAGGTAGTAATTACCAAGTAAAGCGATTGCTAATTCTTTATCATCGGCTTTGAGTGGTGCTGTGTTTAACTCTGTATTAAGCCAAACATCCAATTCGTGAAAAGCAGGATAACTATTTACCTTGAGTAAATCTTTTTTTGCTCGTCGCAAAACAAAATATTTTTTAAAGGCTGAAATAGGATTATAGGAAAGCGTTCTTGCCTCAGCAATAGCAGCAGCTTCTTCGATAGCAAATAAATCAATTAGAAATTTTTCTAGTATGGGTGCAGAAGTAAGCAAAAGTTCGCTAATAGCCAGCGGCGCCGTATTGTATGTTCCTTCGCGATAGGCCAGTAATCCGGCGTGCGCATCTGGATTAACCACCGCCAATTGAGATAAAAAAGCCTCATCTAGTCGTTTTAATCCCTCTGCCTGAAATAACTCAGCAAAGGTGAAACCGTTCAGTTTTAAGCTTGGATTCGGCATATGAGAGGTTTTTCATGGTATTAAGTGTGGCTGCATTATAACAAGTAGCCCGAATGAAGCAAAGCACTGAGTATTGTAGTGTCGTAGCCCGTATGTAGCGCAGCGTAATACGGGGTGGTATGCGCCAAATCCCGTATTACGCTGCGCTACATACGGGCTACGTGTAGAGCAGAAGATATCTTTTGAGACCAGAGAGGAGTGCACAATGCTCAGCCGGATATTGCGACAAAACCGGCCAGCATAGCTTCAGAGTTTGCTCTGCAGCAGCCAAATAACGAGACTCTTTCGTCAGTGCTCCTAGTTCGATTAATGCTTGCACGGCAACACCATTTCCAGAAGGAAGTGATTCATCCATCAAGGTCTTAGGTCGATACAAAAGCTTTTCATGATCATCCGCGGTGAAGTAAAAACCACCCGCAGTAGGGTCATAGAAATGCGTTAGCAACGTATCAGCCAGTTCTTTCGCAAATTTCAAATATTTTTGATCCGATAAAATGCGATAAGCAACCAATGAAGCATCTAGCAAGAAAGCATAATCATCTAAATAGGCAGGCAAACTAGCCGCACCATCTTTATAGCAAGCAAATAATCGCTGATTCGACCAGCAATGTTCAAATAAAACCCCCAAGGCTTTTTTGGCTGATTTAATGAATGTTGGCTCATGCAGTTGGTCGCCAGCAATCAACAAACTTTTAATCATTAACGCATTCCATGCTGTTAAAATTTTCTCGTCGCGATAAGGTTTGATACGACGCTGACGAGCAGCGAGTAATTTATGTTTTGCCGAAACCAACACAGCTTTTTCGTGCGCGTTTTGGAGTGCTTCAGCAATATGGAGATGCCACATGCCTTCAAAATTAGGCGCATCATCTAGACCATAATAAATTTTAGTAATTTGAAATTCTTCGCGCAAAAGCAGTTTATCAATTTCTTGAATATCCCATACATAAAATTTCCCCTCATGATCTTCTGAATCAGCATCCAAGGTAGCGTAATAACCGCCACTAGGCGCTTGCATTTCATCGAGCACCCAATTGGCAGTGTCTCGGGCAATTTCCGCAAAATAAGGCTCGTCAAATAAAGGGGCTGCGGTTGCATATAAAGAAATTAATAACGCATTGTCATATAACATTTTCTCAAAATGAGGAATATCCCATAAAGCATCAACACTGTAGCGAAAAAAACCGCCGCGAAGTTGATCATAAATGCCACCTTCAGCCATTTTGAATAATGTCGTTAAAACCATCGGTGATTTTTCGGTAAGTAAAAATTCTAATATTGTACATTGTGGAAATTTAGGTGTGTCACCAAAGCCACCATTTTTACAGTCAAAAATGTCTTCAATAGCAGTCAACGCATTGATAAGTGGTTCGTCATTAAATTGAAATTGCTCATCTGTTATTTTACTGGGGCGCTGCACGACATCCCGCAAGCTTTGATTTTGTTTTTGAATATCATCTTGACGGTCACGAAATAACCCCGCAATTTTTTGCAAAACTTCTTTGAATGCCGGCATCTGCTGGCGACGCCCTAATGGAAAATACGTTCCACTAAAAAAAGGTGTTAAATCATCGGCTGTTAAAAACACAGTTAAAGGCCAACCGCCACTGCGTTGCGTCAATAAATAATGTGTTGTTTGATAAATTTTATCGAGATCAGGCCGCTCTTCGCGATCGATTTTAATATTAACAAATAACGAATTCATTAAATCCGCTGTCGCTTCATCTTCGAATGACTCATGCGCCATAACATGACACCAATGACAAGCTGCATAGCCAATGGAAAGCAGAATAGGCTTATTTTCTGCGCGTGCTTTAGCAATCGCTTCTGGCCCCCAAGGATACCAATCAACGGGATTTGAGGCGTGCTGTAGTAAGTAAGGGCTTGACTGATGAATTAAATGATTTTGCTTTACCATGTCGCATCCTTGTTACCTGTATTGTTATAAATTTACACGATTTGGCACGTGTTTTCAAATTGCTTGACATCGGTTTATACCCACGTTTAACTTTGGGATCACTTAAGATAAAGGATTAGATTATGAAACTGCGTCAGCTTATTGTTTTAACAGGCATTACTTTGCTTAGCCAGGCTGCTCTGGCAAATATTACTGTGCAATCATTTTCACTCGCGGCAGGCCAAGGGTGTGATAATTTTACGGGGAAATGGGCGGGTGGCGGTACAGTCAAAGCAACTGTTATTTTTCCTATTACATGCCACTACAATGGTATTGCAACAGTTGTACCCAATCAGAATGGTTACAATGTCCATGTCGATTTAACTAAAGATTCCGGAATATGCCCAGACCACGAGTCACTGGATCTGCCTGGCACTTGTCAAAATGGTGCTATCAAATTACAAACAGACAGTGCTAACTTACATGGCGAGATGAACCCAGCCGGTACTGAAGCTAATTTAGCAGGGACAGTAAAATTTAATATAGCCGGTAGCACAGTCAATGCAGATATCAGCGATATGCATTTGAAAAAACAATAATTAACATTAGATCACTGTCTTTCCCGCCTTCACGGGAAAGACGAGCTTTTTTTGTAGAAAAAAATTCGTGAGGATATCTCAATAGCGCCTTGAAAATTATTTTTTTACCCCCATATTTATTCATAATCGTCATTTCAATTTTATTAGGAGTGAAAGCCCAATATGAGCGCCCAAGCACAACAAGAAACCTTAAGTTTTCAAGCTGAAGTCAAACAATTATTAAATATCGTTGTTCACTCATTGTATAGCAATAAAGAGATTTTTTTACGGGAATTAATATCAAATGCGTCAGATGCGGCAGATAAATTGCGCTTTGAAGGATTATCTGACTCAGCGCTCTATGAAAACGAGGCAGAACTCAATATCAAAGTGAGCTTTGACGAAAAAACAAAAACCATCACGATCAGAGATAACGGCATTGGTATGAGCCGTGATGAGGTAATCGCCAATTTAGGTACCATCGCAAAATCGGGAACACGCGAATTTTTATCCCGCTTAACAGGGGATCAGAAGAAAGACTCTCACATGATCGGTCAATTCGGTGTGGGTTTTTACTCTGCATTTATTATCGCGGATAAAGTGACAGTGATCACGCGTCGCGCTGGTTTAACAGCGGATCATGGCGTGCGCTGGGAATCCAATGGTGAGGGTGCTTACACCATTGCTAACGTAGAAAAGAAAACTCGCGGTACTGACATTATTTTACATCTTAAAGAAGGTGAAGATGAATTTTTAAATGATTGGCGCTTACGTACCATTATTTCTAAATACTCAGATCATATTAATTTGCCCATTATGATGCGCAAATTACCAGACGCCAACACAAAAGAAGAAACGGATATAGCACCGATAGAGTGGGAAGCTGTTAACCGCGCAACTGCATTATGGACACAACCCAAAAATACGATTACGGCGGAACAATATAAAGAACATTACAAACATATCTCACATGATTTTGAAGATCCTCTCTTGTGGGCACATAATCAAGTAGAAGGTGGGAATCTCGATTATATTAGTTTGCTATATTTACCCGCGCATGCACCATTTGATTTATGGAATCGCGAACGTCAGCATGGCTTAAAACTCTATGTTCAGCGTGTATTTATTATGGATGATGTTTCACAATTCATGCCACATTATTTACGTTTCATGCGCGGCGTTGTTGATACCAACGCATTGCCATTGAATATTTCGCGTGAAATTTTACAAGATAATCCAACCATCACCAAATTACGTAACGCTCTTGTGAAACGTGTATTGGATATGCTAGAAAAACTAAACAAAGATGAACCGGAAAAATACGCTACGTTTTGGGGCGAATTTGGTAACGTTATCAAAGAAGGGCCAGCAGAAGATTTTGCTAATCGTGACAAAGTTGCCAAGTTACTGCGTTTTGCATCAACACACACAGATACAGCTGTGCAAGATGTTTCATTCGATGATTACATTAAACGCATGAAACCAGAACAGAAGAAAATTTACTACGTGACAGCAGAAACCTTTAACGCGGCGAAATCCAGTCCCCATCTCGAAATTTTCCGTAAAAATAATGTTGAAGTCATATTATTATCCGATCGTATTGATGAATGGTTAGTGAGTCATTTGTCTGAATATGAAGGTAAAGCATTACAATCTGTTGCAAAAGGCGAAGTGGATTTAGGGGAAATTTCTACGGAAACACCCGCTGAAAAAGAGCAATTAAAACAAACTGAAGAAAAAGCGAAACAAGCGTTTGAAACAGTACTGACGCAAGTCAAAACTATTTTAGGCGACCAAGTAAAAGAAGTGCGTTTAACACATCGTTTAACTAATTCCCCAGCTTGTTTGGTTTCTGATAATCAAGATATGGGCTTACAGTTACAACGTTTATTAAAAGCAGCAGGTCAGGAAATCGGTGAAATTAAGCCAATTTTTGAATTGAACCCAGAGCATCCTTTATTACTTAAACTGAAAGCTGAAACCAACCAAGAGCATTTTACTGACTTAACGCAGATCTTGTTCGATCAAGCGGTATTGGCTGAAGGTGGGCAATTAAAAGATCCGGCTTTATTTGTACAGCGTCTCAATAAAATGTTATTAAACTAAAAAGACTGTTGATTTCATTAGAAAATCCCAGATAAATTCACTCTTCTGGGATTTTTGTTAATTTATTTGTATATTGACAGATCAATTGATTGTAATTATCTTATTAAAAGTACAAAAATAACCTAGAGGTATTGTTTATGCCATGGCCGTTCCTAAAAAAGAAAGATGTTCCGCTTGATGCTGATTTAATGGGTGGATCACAACACCAGACAGTGCTCCCAGGGCATTCAGCTGTCTATGCAGCAAACTATGCGGCTCCTACTGTTACATCAACTGCTCCAGCTGTTAACTCAGCGGCATCAGCAACTCAAACAAAAGCGCCCGCCAGTACGAATGACGAAGCACAACCCGGTGGATGCTGGGCATGGTTATTCGGCAATAACAGTAATAAAAAGAAATTAATGGCTGGCAAAAACCAGCGTAGCGATGACCTTGACGAATCCTATAAGATAAACACAGGTCCATGGCATAATTAATTAAATCGACCCTAGAGGCTGCATTCATGATGCAGCCTTTACAATTCATTTCTCTTGCCTAAAACCGATACAAGCCCATAAAAATATCAATTTAATTCTCTATCTATTCTCCCTATAATACCTCCCTAAGGAAACATTCATCAGGGGAAAGCTATGTTAATTGGCGTACCAGCAGAAATTAAAAATCATGAATATCGTGTCGGTTTAGTACCCAGTAGCGTGAGAGAATTAATAGCACAAGGACATCAAGTCATTGTTCAGCACGACGCTGGCGCAAAAATTGGTTTTGATGATGCTGCCTATGAACAAGTTGGCGCAACCCTTGCACCAACAGCAGCGGATGTGTTTCGCACCGCGGATATGATTGTCAAAGTCAAAGAGCCACAACCACAAGAATGTAAAATGCTCCGCAAAGACCAAGTCTTATTTACCTACTTGCATTTAGCACCCGATCCAGAACAAGCAAAATTATTACAAGAATCCGGTTGTGTGGCGATCGCCTATGAAACCGTCACCGACAATCGTGGCGGCTTGCCTTTGCTTGCACCGATGAGTGAAGTCGCAGGACGCATGTCAATTCAAGCGGGCGCCAAAAGCTTAGAAATTGTGAATGGTGGTAGTGGTATCTTACTTGGCGGCGTACCAGGCGTTGCGCCCGGCAAAGTTGTTGTGCTGGGCGGTGGTGTAGTGGGAACTAATGCTGTGCGCATGGCGATGGGCATGGGTGCGCAAGTCGTGGTGATTGATAGATCCATCGAGCGATTAAATCTATTAGATCTACAATTTGGCTCAAAAATTATTACCATTTATTCAACGACAGATGCAATTGAACGTCATGTTGCACGTGCTGATTTAGTCGTTGGCGCTGTATTAGTACCGGGTGGTTCTGCACCAAAATTATTAACCCGTGAAATGATAAAAAAAATGCGTCCCGGTTCCGTTGTGGTGGATGTCTCAATTGATCAAGGCGGTTGTTTTGAAACAAGTCGCCCAACAACACATCAAGAACCCACTTATGTAGTAGATGGTGTTGTGCATTATTGTGTAACGAATATGCCAGGTGGTGTACCACGCACATCCACTTTTGCATTGAATAATGCAACCTTGCCATTCATTTTAGCACTTGCCAAGTTAGGCTATAAAGAAGCAATGAAACGCGATCCGCATTTATTAAAGGGCTTGAATGTTTGTAAAGGCCATTTAACACATAAAGTCGTTGCAGAAGCATTAAAGAAAGAATATGTCACTGCTGAAGTGGCGATGAACTAAATCTTATTTCTCCCTTCTCCCGCTCGTGGGAGAAGGGTTGGGGATGAGGGCTTTGACGTCAACACCATTCTTAACAGAAGCCGTGTAACACTAAAATCCCTCACCCTAACCCTCTCCCATCAATGGGAGAGAGGATTATTTAGAGAGGGATAAACCGTGCTGACCTGTTTTGTAAAAAACAATGCTGAAAAATCAATTCCTATTTCAGTCATTGCCAGCAGTGACTTTCCGCAATGGCTAGAGAAACAAGACAATATTGTAAAAAACTGGCTAAAAACCACTAATTTTCGCGCTGATAACGGTAATATGAGCTTACTACCCGACACAACAGGGAAATTAATCCGTATTATTTTTTGTATAAATGACCTTAAAAATTTTTTTGCTATAGGCAGTTTACCGACTTCACTTCCTGACGGGATCTACTGTTTTGATTTAACAAATTCAACTTACAGTACGCATTATGCAACAGCATGGGGATTAGGAGCTTATCAATTTTCTCGCTATAAAAAACCCAGCAAAATCCCAGCAAAATTAGATCTAGAAAACATTAGCAATGCTGATCAGGTAATTAACACCATCGAATCAATTTACTTGGTGCGTGATTTAATTAACACACCAACAGATGATATGGGGCCATCTGAGCTTGCTGGTGTTGCCATCAGTCTTGCCAGTGAATTTTCTGCATCAATCACGCAAATTGTTGGGGATGATTTGTTAGCACAAAACTTTGCATCCATTCATACCGTGGGCAGAGCAAGCGATGATTTACCCCGTTTGATTGATATGCGATGGGGAAATGAAGCACATCCTAAAATTACTTTAGTCGGTAAAGGCGTGTGTTTTGATACCGGCGGTCTTGATATTAAGCCATCATCCGGTATGTTATTAATGAAAAAAGACATGGGCGGCGCTGCGCATGTGTTAGGTTTGGCGCGCATGATTATGCAAGCAAAGCTACCCGTTAGATTACGCATCTTGATTCCCGCTGTTGAAAATTCAATTTCAGGTAATGCCTATCGTCCTGGCGATGTTATTAAGAGTCGCAAAGGATTAACGATTGAAATTGGCAACACTGACGCTGAAGGGCGTGTGGTATTAGCGGATGCGTTGACAGAAGCGGTCAGTGAAAAACCAGCATTATTAATCGACATGGCAACATTAACCGGTGCTGCACGTATTGCGGTTGGTACTGATATTGCAGCCATGTTCACGAATTCAGATAAACTCGCGACAGATATTTTAAAACATGCCGAAACACAAAATGATCCTATTTGGCAGTTACCCTTATTTGTTGGCTATCGTGATTCATTAAATAGTTCCATTGCTGATATTAATAATAATGCCGCTGATTCTTATGCCGGCGCAATTACAGCTGGATTATTTTTAAAAGAATTTGTACCAGACACCGTACCATGGCTGCATTTTGATATCATGGCATGGAATTTAAAGACACGTCCTGGCCGCCCACAAGGTGGTGAAGCAATGGCGTTGCGCGCATTATTTAGTTATTTAGTGGCGAAATATAACGGATAGCGTGGAAAAACAGGGTCCTAGAGAGTTGGTAAATACTTCTCGTCCATAAGAAAAAACAATTATCATCCTCTAGGACCAATACAGAACTCTCTAGGTGGGCATATTATACCCGTCTCGAAATAGAATGCAAAAAATCATTTTTATTCTTGAAATCATCCAGTTGTCAAAATGTTACTTCCAGTTTCCCCTGATATTTTGTCATCTATTTCTTACAAAATAGTCACGTAGGGTGGTCAAAGCGTAGCGTGTCCACGATTTCCTAATGGTCTAACTCCAGTTTAATAACACTTTACCACTTTGCCCGGTATTCATCACAGAAAATGCTTTTTCATAGTCATTGCAATGAAATTGATGCGTAATCACAGAGTGAATATCTAACCCACTTTGCAACATGCAAATCATTTTGTACCACGTCTCAAACATTTCACGGCCATAAATACCCTTAACGGTGAGCCCTTTCATAATAACTTGGCTCCAATCAATTTGCGTTTCTTTGGGTAAAAAACCTAACAGAGCGATTTTGCCCGCATGATTCATGTGTTCTAGCATGCCATTAAATGCGTTTGCATTGCCTGACATTTCCAAGCCAACATCAAAACCTTCGTGCATGTTAAGAACATTCATGGCATCACGTAAGGTATGTTTGCTGCTATCAATCGCCAGGGAAACACCGATTTTTTTAGCTAATTCTAAGCGATAGGGGTTCACATCCGTAATAACCACATGACGCGCGCCCACATGGCGTGCAATAGCAGCCGCCATGATACCTACGGGGCCAGCACCGGTTACCAAGACATCTTCACCCACTAAATCAAACGATAAAGTCGTGTGTGCAGCATTGCCCAGCGGATCTAAAATCGCTGCTTGTTCATCGGCAATGGATTTCGGAATAGGGTAGGCATTGACTGCTGGAATCACGACATATTCTGCAAAACAACCAGGACGGGTGACACCCACGCTTTCATTTTTGCGACATAAATGGCGTCGACCAGCGCGACAACTACGACAGAAACCACATGAAATATGCCCTTCACCAGCAACACGTGTACCAACTTGTAGCCCAGTCACTTCTTTGCCAATTTCAACAATTTCACCCACAAATTCATGACCGGTCACTAATGGTACGGGGATGTGTTCTTGTGCCCAAGCATCCCAGTTATAAATGTGGATATCGGTACCGCAAATAGCGGTTTTTTTCACTTTGATTAATACATCATTATGACCGACAACAGGCATCGGAACATCCATCATCCAAATACCAGGTTCTGCCTTTGCTTTCACGAGTGCTTTCATGTTGCAATCCTTCCGTAGGGTAGACACGCTGCGCTTTGTCCACCCTACGTGATTATTTTTAGTGGTTAATAATGCCTAGTTGTTTACCTATTTTTTCAAAAGCAGTAATCGCTTTATCTAAATGGCTTTTTTCGTGCGCCGCTGACATTTGTGTGCGAATACGTGCTTGACCATGCGGGACAACCGGATAAGAAAAGCCAATTACATAAATACCTTCTTTCAGTAAAGCATCCGCCATATTTTTAGCAAGCGTTGCTTCACCCAGCATCACAGGAATAATAGGATGTTCACCGGGGATTAATTTAAAGCCTAATTTTTCTAAGCCATTGCGAAAATAACGACTATTTTCATGTAATCGTTTCGGTAAATCATGACTGGATTCTAACATCTCTACTACTTTAATGGATGTGGCAGTAATCACAGGTGCTAGTGTATTTGAAAATAAATAGGGGCGTGAACGTTGTCGCAACCACTCTACAATTTCACGCTTACCACTTGTGTAACCACCAGAGGCACCACCGAGTGCTTTACCTAACGTTCCCGTAATAATATCAATACGATCGATGACGTTATGATAATCGTGTGTACCACGGCCATTTTTACCCATAAAACCTACCGCGTGTGAATCATCGACCATGACCATCGCATCGTATTGATCAGCTAAATCACAAATAGCCGGTAAATTAGCGATAATACCATCCATCGAAAAAACACCATCGGTTGCAATTAAGCGATAGCGAGCATTTTTAGATTCTTTGAGTTTTTCTTCGAGATCATGCATATCATTATTGGCATAGCGAAATCGCTGTGCTTTGCAAAGTCGAATACCGTCAATAATGCTGGCATGATTGAGAGCATCACTGATAATGGCATCCTCAGGGCCAAGCAACGTTTCAAATAAACCACCATTCGCATCAAAGCAAGAAGAGTAGAGAATGGTATCTTCCATTCCTAAAAAATGACTGAGTTTATTTTCGAGTTCTTTATGAACATTTTGTGTGCCACAAATAAAACGCACAGATGACATACCAAAACCGTATTCATCTAACGATTTTTTAGCAGTTTCAATCAGTGTGTTATGATTAGCAAGACCAAGATAATTATTCGCACAAAAATTTAAAACAGGCGAACCATCAGCCACAGTAATTTCCGCTTGTTGTTGTGAAGTGATAATTCTTTCACCTTTGAATAAGCCAGTTTGTTTTAAGTTATCGATTTCACGCGAGAGAAATGGGAGAAAATCATTTTTCATGTGGATATCCTATCAAGGTATTTTTTGTGGGAGAATTATGAAATAGTTTATGTGAAATTGCTATGTCATTTTTCGTAGGGTGGACAAAGCGCAGCGTGTCCACCGCGCGAACTCTACTTCGGGCGAGGGCTTTTAGGTGCTTTTTTAGCTTTAGGAAGATTTTCACAATACTGACATAAGGGATACAACTTTCTATAATGTGGATCGGCTTTTTTTATCTCAGGCATATAATAAAATAGTAAATTAATTAACGTTGCAACTTTGGCGGAATAGACTTGCGTCTCCTCAAATTTTTTCGTTTTCAAGCGCATTTTAACCGCATCAATACGTTCGGGTGTTTTGACATCCCGACGAATTACATTGAGATAGCTAAACACTTTTGCCCGTAAGTTCATATTCTCACCGTATGATTTTACTATTCAATGCGTTGTCATCCTTGATAAACTTTAACACTTTTCAACAACTCTAAGTATAGATCACATTTTGCGGGGCATTATGACAATAACCGAAGTTCCTCCCCAATTACGCTGGGCGTGCCGCCGCGGCATGCTAGAACTTGATGTTTTATTAGGGAATTTTTTAGAAGAAGCTTTTTTATCACTGACTGAGCAAGATCAAGCCATTTTTGTAAAATTACTAAGCGAAAATGATCAAGATTTATTCATGTGGTTAACGGGGCATAAAATACCAGAAAATACCAAATTCGCTGGAATGGTAGGGAAAATACGTCATCATGCACAGAATAGACATTAACTTGCAGCCATCTGCTTACTTTAAGTGGCTCTTATGCTTGATTACACTTGGCAGCCTATTCATCTCATTTTCACTGCCTGTTCACATTTTAATTAGGTTTTTTTTAGCCAGCATTGTTATTATTTACGCGGTATCTATTTTTTATTCTGGGTATTGGATGAAAAGCAAGAAGTCTATTGCAGGGTTATTATTTAACGATGGTAATTGGCAAATATTCTGCCTAAATAAGCGATTAGACGTTAAGCTTTGTGGCGAGAGTACCGTGACAAATTGGGTTAGCGTATTGCGGTTTCAAGTACTGAATACACGGCAAAAATACACGAGTATTATCTTTAAAGATGCGATGAATGCAGAGGATTATCGGCGCTTAATTGTACTGCTGCGCACAACCAGAGCCTATCAAGCAGAGCGTACTCGAAAGTCGCGTTTTGCTTAAAAATTACGGCATTTCAACTTTAAAATAGTATCTCATCACAAAATACGTTATTATTCGCACCTTTAGCCGGTATTCTGAGAACTATGCAACATATTCGTAACTTTTCAATTATTGCCCATATTGACCATGGCAAATCCACCTTAGCAGATCGCTTAATTCAACTCTGCGGCGGTCTTGCTGACCGTGAAATGGCGGAACAAGTGTTAGATTCCATGGATCTTGAGCGTGAACGTGGTATTACCATTAAAGCACACAGTGTTACCCTGAATTATAAAGCACTCGATGGACAAATTTATCAGCTGAATTTTATTGATACGCCGGGGCATGTGGATTTCTCCTATGAAGTGTCACGCTCTTTAGCCGCTTGCGAAGGCGCTCTTTTAGTTGTCGATGCAGGTCAAGGTGTTGAGGCGCAGACACTCGCCGTTTGCTATACCGCATTAGAACAAAACTTAGAAGTGATTCCTGTTCTCAATAAAATTGATTTACCCCAAGCAGACCCCGATCGTGTCATCAATGAAATTGAAGAAATTATTGGTCTTGAAGCAAAAGACGCTGTACGTGTTAGCGCGAAACAAGGTATCGGCGTTATTGATTTACTAGAAAGATTAATTACCCGTATTCCAGCACCTATAGGCGATCCCAATGCACCCTTGCAAGCACTGATTATCGACTCTTGGTTCGATAGTTACTTAGGTGTCGTTTCACTAGTTCGCGTTAAGAATGGTCGCATCAAAGTCGGCGATAAAATGCTAGTGATGTCGACGGGCCGCAGTCATGAAGTAGGCGGTGTCGGTGTATTCACACCCAAACGCACACCAACCGGTGTGTTGAGCGCGGGTGAAGTAGGGTATGTTGTTGCCGGCATCAAAGAAATTAATGGTGCACCGGTGGGTGACACACTCACACACACACACAAGCCGGCTACTGAAGCGTTACCCGGTTTCAAAAAAGTGCAGCCGCAAGTTTATGCGGGATTATTTCCAATTAGTTCCGATGATTTTCCTGCATTTCGCGATGCGTTATCAAAACTTTGCTTGAATGATGCCGCTTTATTTTTTGAACCCGAATCATCTGAAGCACTGGGCTTTGGTTTTCGATGTGGTTTCTTAGGTATGTTGCACATGGAAATTGTGCAAGAGCGCTTAGAGCGTGAATATAATTTAGATTTAATTACCACCGCGCCAACGGTTGTTTACGAAGTCATAACAACCAAGGGTGAAACCATTTATGTTGATAACCCTTCTAAACTGCCTGTTACAAATTATATCGAAGAAATTCGCGAACCGATTGTTAAAGCCAATATTTTAGTACCACAACAATACCTCGGTAATGTCATGACCTTATGTGTTGAAAAACGCGGCATCCAAAAAAATATGCTTTATCTTGGTAATCAAGTTTCATTAACCTATGAAATCCCCATGAATGAAGTGGTGCTCGATTTCTTTGATCGCTTAAAATCGGTGAGCCGTGGTTATGCATCATTGGATTATCATTTTTCCTATTTCCAAGTAGCGGATTTAGTAAAATTAGATTTGTTAATTAACAGTGAAAAAGTCGATGCATTAGCGTTCATTGTGCATCGCGATCAAGCGGTTTACAAAGGCCGACAAATTGCCGAAAAAATGCGAGAACTCATTCCACGCCAAATGTTTGATGTTGCGATTCAAGCAGCGATTGGCGCACAAATTATCTCGCGCTCAACGGTAAAGGCATTACGTAAAAATGTAACGGCAAAATGTTATGGCGGTGACATATCGCGCAAACGTAAATTATTAGAGAAACAAAAAGAAGGTAAAAAACGCATGAAACAAGTAGGTAATGTTGAAATTCCACAAGAAGCGTTTTTGGCGATTTTGAAAGTTGACAGCAAGTAAAGTAAAAAATAACGTAGGGTGGACAAAGCGCAGCGTGTCCACCTATGAATGTTGGTGGACACGCTGCGCTTTGTCCACCCTACTAACAAGAGCTCTACAATGAATTTTAATTTCGAACTTATTTTATTTTATGCGGTAGTAATTAGCGGACTAATTGCGCTATTTGATCTTATTTTTCTCGCCAAAAAGCGTCGGATTGCCTATGAGGCAGAAACAAAAGATTTACCTAATAAACCGGAAATGACCTATCCTGTCATTATTGAATATGCTCGCTCATTTTTTCCTATTCTATTAATTGTTTTTTTATTACGGTCATTTTTATACGAGCCATTTCGCATTCCATCTGCATCCTTAGAGCCCACGTTATTAACAGGTGACTTTGTATTAGTAAATAAATACGACTATGGTGTTCGCCTTCCCGTGGCACATACCAAATTAGTGCAAACAGGTGCGCCAAAACGAGGGGACATCTTTGTATTCCGTTATCCACCCAACCCGTCGGTGGATTTTATTAAGCGTGTTATTGGTTTACCAGGCGATCACCTCAAATATGTCGACAAGGTACTTTACATTAACGGCCAAAAGATTCCGCAAGAAACAAAAGAAACAACAACACGCGTCGACGAAGAAGGTCACACACAAGATGTGGTGATCAAAGAAGAAGATTTAATGGGTGTGAAGCACGCCATTTATCAAAATCAACATCAAGATGGTACAGACTTTAATGATATTGTTGTACCGGAAGGGATGTATTTTGCGATGGGTGATAATCGTGATGATAGCGCTGATAGTCGTTATTGGGGATTTGTGCCAGAAAAGAATATTTTAGGTAAGGCCGTCTTAATATGGATGAGCTGGGATTCAAATAATCACACCATCAGATGGGATCGATTAATTAAATCCATTCATTGAGAGCAGATTATATGAGTGATGAATTGTGTCGTAAATTACGTTATAAATTTAACGATGCTAATTTATTAAAAATTGCTTTAACGCATCGCAGCAGTAATGACAAAAACAATGAGCGTCTCGAATTTTTAGGAGACTCTGTTGTTAATTTCATTATTGCTGAAGCGTTATTTCAACAATTTCCACACTCACAAGAAGGCGATCTCAGTCGTTGGCGTGCAACACTGATTAATCGTGATACCTTGGCTAATATCGCCCGTGAATTCGATCTGGGCCGTTATTTAAATTTAGGCCCAGGTGAATTAAAAAGTGGCGGCAGTCAGCGACTTTCAATTTTATCGTGTGCAATGGAAGCAATCATTGGTGCTATTTATTTAGATGGCGGATTTGAAGCCATTCGTCAATGTGCGCTAAACTGGTATGAGCCTTTATTGCATTCATTAACTCATACTAGTAACCACAAAGATCCAAAAACATTATTGCAAGAATACTTGCAGGGAAAACATAAACCGCTACCGGTTTATGTTGTTGAATCTGTGGAAGGCGAAGCGCATCAGCAAGTATTCATTGTAAGTTGCTTGGTGAATGGCGTTGAGAAAAAAGCTATTGGAAAAGGCACTAGTCGTCGTCGTGCAGAACAAGATGCCGCTGAAACCATGTTAGGAATTATGAAAAAATGAGCAAATCAAATCGCTGTGGATATATAGCCATTATTGGACGTCCGAATGTTGGAAAATCAACATTACTGAATACAATTTTGGGCAAAAAAATAAGCATTACAACACCCAAACCACAAACAACGCGCACACAAATTTTAGGCGTCAAAACAACTCACGCCTATCAAGCTATTTATATTGATACGCCTGGCTTACACGAGTCAGAACATCGCGCCATGAATCGCTATATGAACCGCATGGCGAATGCAGTAATTATTGATGCAGACGTGATTGTTTTTATGATTGAAGCAACACGCTGGGATCGAGACGATGAGTTAGTTCTCGAAAAATTAAAACAAACTAAAGCACCGGTTATTTTAGTGATTAACAAAGTCGACGAATTAAAAGATAGAGCGGAAGTATTGCCCTTTATTATCAAACTAAAAGAAAAATTTAATTTTACTGACATTGTACCACTATCAGCAAGGCAAAATGATAACGTTTCAGCATTACAAGAACTACTTGTGACTTTCTTACCTGACGGCCCCAATTTATTTCCGAATGATCAAGTAACTGATAAACCGTTACGGTTTCAAATTGCTGAATTAATTCGCGAGAAAGTGATTCAATCGACAGAACAAGAAGTGCCTTATAGCACAACAGTTGAAATTGAGCAGTTCGAAGAAAAAGAAAAGATTACTGAAATTAGCGCGATTATTTGGGTTGAGCGCGATGGACAAAAGCCCATTGTTATCGGTAAAAATGGTGAGCGCCTCAAGCATATTGGTACGCTCGCCCGAAAAGACATTCAAATTTTAGTAGGCGGAAAAGTATTTTTACGTTTATGGGTAAAAGTAAAAGATAGCTGGACAGATGATGAAAGGGCATTGCGTAGTTTAGGATATGAGTAAATCGCAAAAAAATTAAAAAAAGCCTGTCTTTCCCGCGAAGGCGGGAATCTATTGATGGTATAAAGACAGGCTTGGGATTGGAGAACCTATGTTTTTTGGATATGCTATTAATACGCAAACTAAAACAAGATTGGCCGTCGTGATTGCTGCCAGTAGTTTTATACAAGAAGCATTAGCAGACACCGTGACAAACTCTACTGAAACTGTGTCGAATGAATCCTCTGGCACATCGATTGCCACAATGGCTTGTCTTAGCATGGTAATAGCGGTTTCATTACTAGGAATTGGTGTGACTTGTTATTATAGCTGTCGGGAAAAACCGAGCGACGCTCAAAATAAACAAGAACAGCAGGATGCTAGTGACGTAGAAAAACAACCTTATCGACTTTTAAATTAGTCATGGCATAGTAAATCATGCGTATAGCACTACAACCAGCATTTGTTTTGCATTCACGACCCTATCGTGAAACCAGTGTTATTGTCGATTTATTTACAGAAGAATATGGTCGGATAACTGCTGTCGCAAAAGGTGTACGTCAAGTCCGCTCCACATTGCGGCCAATGCTACAGCTTTTTATGCCATTATTAACTTCATGGCAAGGTAAAGGTGAGCTAATGACACTGACAGCCGCCGAACTGAATGGAACGCCTGGCAGGCTAGTCGGTGAGTATTTATTGAGTGGTTTATATCTGAATGAATTAGTCATGCGAGTATTACCTAAACATGATCCACATTCAGGGCTTTTTGCTATTTATCGTGGCACGTTATTAGAATTACAAAGTGCAAAATCGCAGCTGAAAACATTGCGGTTATTTGAAAAAAAGTTATTAGAAGAATTAGGTTATGGGTTGCAGTTACAAAACGACATAACAAGCAATGAGGCATTGGTAACGGATCGTTATTATCGCTTTCTGCCTGAGTATGGATTTGAGCGCTGCATGGAGAGTATAAACCAACCAAATATTTTTTCTGGAAAAAGTTTATTATCCTTTGCTACAGAGGAATTAAATGATGAAAGTGCATTGCGTGACGCGAAACGACTGATGCGCTTAGCCTTAAGTCCGTTACTAGGACAACAAAAAATTAATAGTCGGCAGCTATATTCACAACTGCCACGTGAACATAACATAGAAAAGGTAGAAGTAGAATGAACAATGCAACACGAGATATTTTTCTAGGCGTGAATGTTGACCATGTTGCAACCTTGCGACAAGCTCGTCACACACGCTACCCAGATCCTGTTGAAGCTGTTTATGCCTGTGAACAGGGTGGCGCGGATGGTATTACTGTTCACCTTCGCGAAGATCGCCGTCATATTCAAGAACGCGATGTTGAATTGATTCAACAGATTTTATTAACACGCCTCAATTTAGAAATGGCTGTTACTGATACTATGCTGAAATTCGCGGAAAAAATTCGTCCCGTACATTGCTGCTTAGTACCTGAGAAACGCGAAGAATTGACCACAGAAGGTGGTTTAAATGTATTAGGTGACGAGCAGCATATTAAAGCCGCTTGCGAACGTTTAGCAGCTGCGGACATTGATGTCTCACTTTTTATTGATCCCGATTTAAAACAAATTGAGGCGGCTGTTCGTTGCGGCGCTCCAACCATTGAAATTCATACTGGTCAATATGCAGATGCCAAAACGAGGGCTGAATGCCAACATGAATTACAGCGTATTGTGACGGCCGCTGATTTTGCGCATAAAGCAGGATTGGTCGTCAATGCAGGTCATGGGTTACATTACCAAAACACGCAAGCTATCGCACAAATACCGCAAATTAATGAATTAAATATCGGTCATGGTATTATTGCTAGAGCGTTGTTTGTCGGATTAGAAAAAGCCGTGCGAGAAATGAAAAAAATCATGATGGAAGCAAGAAAAGCTTAAAATGATTTGAGTATAAATTCTCAAGGAGTGAGCAGTGTGAAATTAGAGCCTGATATAGTTGAAGACTTATGTAAGATGCATAATTATTTTGTTAATAGAACCGACATAGTTGGCAATCCAACAACATGTAACCTAATTAAAAATATAAAAATAAACGTATTTCAAATTTTAAAAGAAATCCCTAATGAAAATGGGCTATATGATTTTAAAAAAATTGATCTCAATAAAGATTACGGCGACCCAAACATCATAGCGGAAAAATTTATAGATCTAGTTAAATTTATTTATCAGTTAAAAAGCTATCAAAATCCTGCTGATAATTTTATGTTTGGAAAAGTTAATATATTTTTCTTGATAAGCATTCGATTATTAAAAAATATAGGTGGCTTTATCTCCAATCTTATTTCATGCAAGAGTAATGATGAAAAATGGGGAGAAAAATTTAAAGAGATGGATAATCAAATAACGCAAGTAGCCTCAAAATCAGGTTATCCCATGAGAATTTTTCGTTATCAAAGCTCATTCGAAACAGCCATGAGTATTACGCAACATGAACTAGAAGATTTAAAACAAAAAATAGAACCACCCTGTAAAATTCTATAAATAGGCACAATAGGAAATAGAATATGATTAAAACACGCTTCTCACCTAGCCCAACTGGCATGCTGCACCTTGGCAATGTCCGAGCAGCCTTATTTAGCGCCTTGTATGCGAAAAAAAACAACGGCCATTTTATTTTACGTATTGAAGATACTGATGCATCACGCTCTGAGCAAAAATATTCTGACATACTACAAGATGATTTAAAATGGCTAGGACTAGAATGGCAAGAAGGCCCCGGCATTGAGGGACCTAATGCACCTTATTATCAGTCGCAACGTCACGAAATTTATGCCAATTATTATAAACAATTAGAAGATTTACACTTAGCGTATCCGTGTTTTTGCAGCGAGCAAGAGCTAGCATTAAATCGTAAAATTCAATTATCACGTGGTCAGCCACCACGTTACCCGGGTACTTGCCGCGCGCTCAGTAAAGAAGAGGTGACTAAACGCATTATGGACGGCAAAAAACCCGCCTTGCGTTTCCACGTTAAAAAACAACAACTGGTTGAGTTTGTTGACTTAGTCAAAGGACCGCAGCGATTTAATAGTGATGACATTGGTGATTTTATTATTCGTCGCGCCGAAGGTACGGCATCATTTATGTTTTGCAATGCCATCGATGATTCTTTAATGAAAATAACACATATATTGCGTGGTGAAGATCACTTAGCGAATACCCCACGGCAATTACTCATTTTAAAAGCATTAGGCATGCATATACCGCATTATGGCCACTTATCACTAATTACCAGTGGCGAAGGCGGCAAGTTGTCAAAACGCGAAGGCAGTTTTAGTTTGCATGATTTACATGAGCAGGGATACCTATCGCAAGCTGTATTAAATTACTTAGCAAGACTGAGTCATGCCTATAATGACCCAAGATTAATGACATTTGATGAGTTAGCGGCAAACTTTTATCTAGAAAAATTAAGTCGCTCCTCAGCTCAATTTGATGAGAACCAGTTATTACATTGGCAAAAAGAAGCCGTGATGGCATTGCCTCCAATGTTAGTATGGGACTGGTTTGGCTACGATATTAAAAAATCCATACCGCCCGCCTTACATGATTTATTCATAGAAGCGATTAAGCCTAATATTTCTTTCCCCTATGAAGCAAAAGAATGGGTTAACATTTTATTTTCTGAAGAGATTCAGTTTGATACAGAACAATTAAATGTTTTAAAAGCGGCTGGCGATGCGTTTTTTATAGCCGCTCTGAAATCATCAGAAACACACGGCGCCGATTTGAAAGCCATTTTAGATGATTTAAAAACATCACAAAATGTCGCCGGTAAAAAACTATTTATGCCAGTACGCATTGCTCTCACTGGCCAAATTCATGGACCTGAATTATTGCAAATAGTTGGCTTGCTAGGGAAAGAAAAAATGCGTCAGCGTTTTGAATGTGCACGTGAGGCAGTGAGGGAAAATTAATGCTACAAATATACAATAGCTTAACGCAGCGCAAAGAAGCTTTTAAACCCATAGAACCTGGGAAAGTCAACATCTATGTTTGTGGCGTCACCGTTTATGACTATTGTCATTTAGGACATGCGCGCACTTACACCGCTTTTGATGTCATTATCCGTTATTTGCGTTGGCAGGGTTTTGATGTGACTTACGTGAGAAATATTACAGATATTGACGATAAAATCATTAAGCGCGCCAATGAAATTCATGATGATTTTTATGTGATCGTCGATAAATTTACAAAAGCGATGCACGAAGATTTTGGTGCTATTGGCTTGCTATTACCTAATCACGAACCACGTGCGACGGAATTTATGCAGCCTATGATAGCCATGATTGAAAAATTAATTGCAAATAATCATGCTTATGTTGCAGAGAATGGCGATGTTTATTACGCTGTACGTGCTTTTAAGAATTACGGCTGCTTAGCTCATCGCGATATTGAAAAACTAGAAAGCGGGGCTCGTGTTGAAATTAACGATGTTAAAAAAGATCCGCTGGATTTTGTGTTATGGAAATTAGCAAAACCAGACGAACCAAAATGGCCTTCACCATGGGGTGATGGTAGGCCTGGCTGGCATATCGAATGCTCTGCCATGTCGACCAGCATGTTTGGTGATACGTTTGATATCCATGGCGGTGGTAAAGATTTAATTTTCCCACATCATGAAAATGAATTAGCACAAGCAGAAACAGCGACGGGCGCTACTTTTGTGAATCTGTGGATGCATGCAGGTTTCTTACAAATCGACAAAGAAAAAATGTCGAAATCGCTCGGTAATTTTTTTACGATTCGTGATTTACTCAAAGAACATGCGCCCGAAGTATTGCGTTATTTTTTAATTACCAGTCATTATCGCAGTCCATTGCATTATTCTACCGATATGATTCAACAAGCACGCAACGCGCTCGAGCGATTTTATACGTCATTACGTGATTTGCCAGATGCAGAACCTATTGCTAATACACTTTTCCTTGAAAAGTTTACCAATGCAATGGATGATGATTTTAATACACCAGTGGCGTTATCCGTATTATTTGAGTTATCTCATGAGATTCAACGCCTACGTGATAAAGACATGACAGCCGCTGCAGCTCATGGCGCTTTATTGAAACAGCTGGGTGGCGTGCTTGGTATATTACAAGATAATCCCGTGGCTTTTTTTCAATCCGGCACAAAATCCATTGATGTTACAAAAATTGAAGCATTAATAGCAGCTCGAAATAAAGCACGCACTGATAAAAACTGGGCGGAAGCAGATCGCGCACGTGATGAATTAGCAGCCATGTCAATTATATTAGAAGATGGTCCATCCGGAACAATTTGGAAAGCTAAATAATTAGAAACACTGAAGGTTTACTATATGTCTAATAATGATGAAAATGAAAAACTTATCCAAGCTATTAACCATCTTACTGAAAAAGTCAGTGAAAAATTATTAGATGAATTTTTAGATTTATCGGAGGACACACAGAAAAATATCGTTCTCATCAAAGCAGCTCAATTGCTACTCGCGAATGTGTTATGTCAAGTTGCGGTAGATAAAGAAGAGCTCGATACCATCGTCAACTTACAAGCTGACGAGATCAAAGAAATTGTCGATGATTGCGTTTCAACAGGTTTTGCGGATAAGTTTCTACCCCATAAACATTAAGCGTGTAGCTCGTATGGAGCGCAGCGTAATACGGGATTTTTCGCATACCAATCCCGTATTACGCTGCGCTCCATACGGGCTACATACTACGTTATTTAACTATTTCTGAATTTTTTAGTTTTTCAATAAACCACTCAGCTGCCTTACCGATGTGATTTATCCGCCATACGACAGAAACATTCGCAGCCAGCTTCGATTTTTCAACAGCTTTTATAATTAATTTTTTAGCCTTTATTTCATCTTTAATAAGATGTGAGGGTAGATATCCCACACCCAATCCGCGCACTTGCGCTTGAATTTTTGCCTGCATAGAAGAAACAACCAATGTATCCTGTCCTGATAAAATCCCAGCACTGCGGGAGGGCAATTTGCGCGAAGTGTCTCCAGCAACAATGGCTCGGTATTTAAGAATATCTGTATTTTTAAGTGGTTCCTTTGTATTAGCAAGCGGATGATAGGGTGAAACAGCAAACACAAAGTCAACTTGTCCTAAGGGACAAATACCATACTCACTGCCGGAAAGGGGATCTCCAGAAACACCAATTGCTAAATCAACTCGACCAGATGCCAGTGCATCCCAACAACCGTTCAGAATTTCTGCACTAAGATGTAATTTGGTTAGCGTGCATTCTTGATAATAGGCTTCAATTAAAGGATATATTTTTGGAATAGAAACTAGTTCATCAACAGCAATAAAAAGTTCTTCTTCCCAACCCGCTTGTAGTCGTTTAACACGCCGCTCCAAATCAGCCGCATTTTTTAAAATAAGATTACCCTCATTCAACAATACTTGTCCGATAGCAGTAAGCTTGGCGCGATGACCGGTGCGATCAAATAATGTAACATCCAGATCTCGTTCTAGCACCTGCACTGTATAGGTTAAAGCAGAGCGAACGCGATGCAACTCATCAGCGGCAGCAGCAAAACTACCATTCCGATGAATAGCTTCTAATACAATGAGCGCATCTAATGTTAGTCGCATAGTCAAATTTCTTGATCGTCTTTATGAATAACCTTGTTATTCCATAGTATAGCACATGCTAACCAATTGATTAATTGATATATAATAACTGTTCAATTAATTTAAACAACTTGCTAAAAATCTTCCGCTTATATTTTCCAAGAGAGCAATTTATAGTCATCATACAAACAAGGAAAAATTATGCCTATACACTTAGAAAAATATTTCAATCGAGTTGGTTATAAGGGCTCAACTACGGTATCCGTGGAAACGCTGAAAGGCATTCATGCTGCACAAGTGTTTTCGATTCCCTTCGAAAATCTAACGGTTCATGAATCACACAATATCAATAATCCCAATTCATTTATTCAGTTGGATGAAGATGCTTTATTTAAAAAATTAGTCGTCAATAAACGCGGTGGTTATTGCCATGAAAATAATGAATTACTCGCACTTGTATTAACACAACTCGGATTTCAAGTTGATCGCTTAGCAGCGCGGGTTTTAACAGCACCCAATTTACCGATTACACATAAATTACTATTAGTAACGATTGGCGCTCAACAATGGATAGCCGATGCGGGATTCGGTAGATACGGATTATTTGAGCCCATCCCCCTAGCTCTCAATCAAGAAACCAATCAATACAGTGATCGTTTTAGACTGATCCAAGAAAACAAAAAATATGTTTTGCAAGTTACTGAAAACAATAACTGGAAAAACCTTTATGAATTCACGACGAACACAGTAAATTCTGTCGATTTTGAATTAATGAATTACTATGTTTCACATCATCCAGACTCAATTTTTGTAAAAAATAGAATTACAGTCATACTAAGGCCAGAAGGAAGAATTATTCTAAATAATTATAATTTAAAAATAATTCATCATGGGCAAGAAACCAGTATGACACTACAAGATGATGCGTATTTAGAAACTCTAAAAAAATACTTTGGCATTGAACTTCCTAAAGAAAC